>NZ_KL370873.1:0-16441 GCF_000702225.1 Bacteroides sp. Ga6A2
TCAACTTTCTCTAAGTTTGCAGATGATTGCGGCGCAGCCGCATAAGAAAGCAAATTGGTCGAGAAAAACAATAGCAATTCAAGACAGTTTCTTACCTTTGTCGTTGTAAGGAAGAATCGGTCTGTCGAAGAGGTAAACCTGTCAACTTTCCAGAACGGAGTCTATAAATTGTTTAGGACCTCCCAGACATAGTTGCAAAGACAAGATAGAAAGTTATCGGCATAGAGCCTCGTTAGAGTGTTAGTCCATACAACTATTGACCAATTCTTTAAAAATACAGATACAAAAGTATGAAAAAATTATTTGTTGGAATTGACTTTTCGAAAGAAAAAATTGATGTGGCAATCATTTTTGCCGAGGGACTGACAGAAACCTCCATGAGAGTGTCCAATGAGTTCAAGAACTCCGTATCTGGTTACAAGCAGCTGGTCAAATGGGTTGAGGAGAGCTCAAACGAGACAGAACCGTCTTTGTGGCTGTTCTGCGGCGAGAATACCGGCGACTACAGCAAGCCGTTGTGCAACTTCCTCTACGGAAGGGGATTTGACATGTGGCTCGAGAATGCAAAAAGCATCAAGGACGCGTCAGGAATAAGAAGGCTTAAGTCTGACCGCGCCGATGCCAATATGATTGCTGAATACGCTATGCGAAACTATGACAAGGCGATAATTTATGAGCCTCTCAGCGAGAGCCTGTCGCAGCTCCGCGAACTGTTCCTCTACAGGCAGATGGTTGTAAGGCACAGATGCAGTTTTCAGGTCAGAAGAGGCGAGAAAAGACTCAACATGGAGAAGTCACCTGTCAAGACAATGATCTCCCAAAGCGGACGGCATATCGTTACCGAACTGAACAAGGAGATTGAGAAGATTGACAAGCGTATTGCGGAGCTGATAGATTCAGACGACGAACTTGCACAAGTCTTCAACATCGTAACCTCCATACCCGGCATAGGAACGCAGAATGCCGTATGCCTGATGGTTTACACCGATAATTTCCGCAGGTTCAACTTCGATTCAAGAAAGATTGCCTGCTACTATGGAATAGCCCCATTCGGCAGGGATTCCGGAACAAGCGTGCATACCGATCCGCACGTGCACTACATGGCAAACAGGCAGATTAAGGCAATGCTGTCTCAGGCTGCACTTTCTGCCGCCAGATTCAATCCCGTCATAGCCTCATATTATTCAAGGCATATAGCAAAGGGAAAAAAGAGGCAGATTGTCCTCAATAATGTCAAGAACAAACTTGTACACATTGTGACTGCCATGGTCAGAAACAAGCAGCTTTTTGACAAAGATTATAAAATATCAGCATAAACAAAAAAATGGTCGAAATATTTGGATTTTAACATAGAAAGCAAGTTTCAAAAAAATGCGAATTGTCAATTAAAAAGGGCGGCATCCGCATCAGAAAACGGACACCGCCCACAAACATTAACTCAAACCACACAAAAATAATAGGCGTAAATACTGAATAGACGAATTTGAATTTTTAACGTTTTCCAGCCATGGCTAACCGGAAAAATCTAATCTTCTCATCCAGCCTCAACGGCTTTCTTGAGAAACTGAAGATAAGGTCTTTTTTGTGCTTGTGCGTGAATAATATACCTATCAATCAGCGTGTGGCATGAGCTGTTTTAGATTGCCGAGAATGCTTGATCCAAGTCGGCAATGATATCATCAATATGCTCAACACCTATCGAAAGACGGACTGTTGTTGGAGTGATGTGCTGCTCCTTCAGTTCTTCCTCGCTAAGCTGAGAGTGAGTTGTTGTGTAAGGATGAATTACAAGCGACTTCACATCTGCCACATTGGCAAGCAGAGAGAAGAGTTTGAGCGAATCGATAAACTTCCACGCATCTTCCTGAGTACCGTCAATCTCGAACGTAAAGATTGAGCCTGCGCCCTTAGGGAAATACTTCTTGTACAGCGCGTTATCCTTGTGCGATGGCAGCGACGGATGGCTCACGGCTCTTACCTTAGGATGCTTTGCCAGATAGTCAACAACCTTCAGAGCGTTCTCTACATGACGCTCGATGCGCAACGGAAGCGACTCAACGCCCTGCAACAGAATCCATGCGTTAAACGGAGAGATTGTTGCACCTGTGTCGCGAAGAATAACGGCGCGGATTCGAGTTACGAAGGCTGCAGCCCCTGCAACATCGGCAAAAACTGCTCCGTGATAAGAAGGGTCTGGCTTAGCCAATGTTGGATACTTGTCGGCATTTGCCTTGTAGTCGAACTTTCCAGCGTCTACTATTACACCTCCAAGGCTGCTGCCATGTCCGCCGATAAACTTGGTTGCCGAATGAACCACGATGTCGGCTCCATGCTCAATCGGACGAATCAGGACAGGAGCGAAGGTGTTGTCAACGATAAATATAATGTTGTGTTTGTGCGCAATTTCAGCGATGGCATCGAGGTTTGTAACGTCTGAGTTCGGATTACCGAATGTCTCGGCATACACAACCTTTGTGTTTGGACGGATGGCAGCCTCGAGAGCATCAAGATCGTTGATGTTGATGATTGTATTCTCAATTCCCTGAGTAGCAAGTGTATGCACAATAAGGTTGTATGTTCCGCCGTAAAGGTTGTCGGCTGCAACAATGTGGTCGCCGTTCTGCAAGACATTCTGCAAAGCGTATGTAATAGCCGCTGCGCCTGATGCTACAGCCAAGCCAGCCACACCGCCTTCGATGGCTGCAACACGGTCTTCGAACACACCCTGAGTAGAGTTGGTCAATCGGCCGTAGATGTTACCTGCATCGCGCAAGCCAAAGCGGTCGGCTGCATGCTTTGAGTTGTGGAATACGTATGATGTTGTCTGATAAATAGGCACCGCTCTTGAATCGGTTGCTGGGTCAGCCTGCTCCTGACCAACGTGAAGTGCCAAAGTCTCTACATGAAGTTTCTGCTGTGTCATAATTGTGTCCCTTTCTTTTTTGTATCCAAGATTCTGATGTACAGAAGCAAGGAGGAGTTATTGTTTGTTGTTTACGTTTGCAAAGGTAGAGCAAATAGAAATATAATCCAAACAAATTTAAAATTATGGAAAATATCACCACAATCTCACATTTTCACAGAAACAATATTAAGAAAAACTGAGTTTCAGGAGTCATTGGCAGAAATTTTATCTATCGCAAAAATCAGCAAAATACGGGGCTTTTATGGTAAAAATCCCCAATGCCTCTCCTGCCCCAATAAAAGATGACATAAATCTATAATTTGGCAGGTAGTTCAGAAAAAAGCATCAAGCAAAAGACATTCTTGCTTGATGCTTTTTATATTTCAGCCCACCTTTTCCACTCTATTTTGTACTGCAATAAACGTGATATACCGTATCGGCAAAAACCTCCCTATAGCAACCATTCTTTACAAAATCAGTATTAAACAAGAGTTCTTTCATCCCTTTGTCGTCTTTGTACAAAACAATTACAGGCATTTTCTTTTGCTCCATGTACGCATTACCCAACATTTTATCTGGATTTGGATTCATCCAACTTGATTCGAATAAAGCAAACGGCTTTGCATTTAAAGTAACAAAAACAAACAAATCCGATGCCAGCACTGGCTTATCCTCCACATAGGGTCTTAGAATATCTGTATACTTATTATAGTTATCTGCATCTGAAGTTTGCTCCTTTATGCAAGTATTTTTAATGAATTTTCCATCCAGCAGCACTTTTGCATTTTTTTTGAATGGACCAACCTCCCAAAAAGAAAACATGCAAACAAACAAAACAAATACAAGACTATAATATACCCAATACCTACCTTTCTGCATCTGAGTCATAAATGCTCCACCAAAAACTATAATGAAAGCAAAAATATTAATAAAAGAGAAAATCGAGAATCCCGGAGAAGAACTTCCTATCTGATATATTTCAAACAAAAGCAATGAAAATACAATCCAATAAATAAACTTTCTGTTGTTTTTTTTCAATGCCCAAAACAGGAATATCAACACCGCAGAATAAGGCACTAAATACGAATACCCGATACTCAAGAATACATAAACGAACTTTTTGAACAAGGCCAAAGAAATCAAAAAAAATACAATAGACTTTATTTTTTCTTTTTTCTGCAAATAAGCCACAAAAGCAGAAAAGGCAGCAAAAAACAACCCTATTTTTATCATCACATCGTTATTCACTCCCCAAAATAGAAGCAAACTATTTGAACTATGTCCATCGCCCGATTCACTACCGATAAAGATAGACTTTATGAAATCAACATAATAGTTGAAATGCCCCAAATATATCAACAGTATAACGCCAAGCAATAGGCCGACAATATATCCTATAATATAGACATAAACTGGTCTAAGACTTTTTTTTATACTTTCTTTAAAAGTACTATTCTCATAAAAAAAGAAATACAATGGTATTAGTATAACAAAACAAGCATCAAGAATATTCGGAAGTCTTACATATACATTAAGGGCTATAAACAAAGACGATAAAAAGATATATAAAAAGACATGTTTTTTGAGTCCACGATACAATAAAAATACAGACAATGTAATAAAAAATACCGAATATCCATTATACGAAAATTCCCTAAATGTATAAAACCTTAATATCGCAGAACAAAGCAGGCCAAACAATATTGCATATCTATTTACAACATCCTTTAGCATATAATACAACATTGCATACACACTACAGTCTATCAAACAGCCAAATATGCGCAACTGCAACAATGAACCATCGGTAAGGAAATGAGATGTTATGAATGTGAGCCAATATCCCATACATAAAGACACGCTGTTTGGATAACCGACAATATACTTCGTTCCTGCAACATAAAAAAAGATGTCATTTCGGCATCCATGCAAATCAAAAGGATGAAAACCTAAGAATACTGCAGAAAAACGGACTAACAAAATTAAGAAAACAAACAATGCGATAATGGCACGACCGTTTTTACACATAAAAGAACTGAAATCCTTCATCTTTTCAATCATTTTTGATGGCAAAGATACAATAAATTCGTAAAATTATATTTTTAACAGTATGATATTGTAACATACACTATACAAAACTATCTTATAAAACATGCTTCTTACTGTACATTCCCTTATTACAGTCTGCTAAAACCGCACTTACTCAGAAAAAATATCCAAGAATTTGAATTTCTCGGAAAACATATCTATCTTTGCCATGATTTGGCAGAAAAGACTAACACAAACACCAAAGAACAATAGTATGATAGAAAAAGTAACCACACAAGAAAGTCTCGACGAAAAGGACATTCTTATTCTGCGCACGCTGCAACAGAATGCCAAGCTGACAACAAAGCAGGTTGCCGCCGAGTGCCACCTCAGTCTTACCCCCGTGTTCGAGCGCATCAAGAGGCTCGAAAACGAAGGCTATATAAAGAGGTACATAACCGTTCTCGATGCCGAGAAGCTGCACAAGGGCTTCGTGGTGTTCTGTAGCGTTAAGCTAAGCACCATAAACCGCGAGATGGCGCAGCAGTTTACCGAGGCGGTGCGCGACATCCCCGAGGTTACCGAGTGCTACAACATCTCGGGAAAGTTCGACTATCTGCTTAAAATCCATTCGCCCAACATGAAGTACTATCAGGAATTCATCCTTAACGTGCTGGGCAAACTGCCGATGCTTGGCTCGCTCGAGAGCACCTTCGTAATGGAAGAGATAAAGCATCAGTACGGCGTAGTTATTTAAATAGTATTACATAGGTAAAAAGAAGTCATGGAAAAAGAAAAACTGTGGAACGGCAATTACAACAGAGTGATGATAACCAATTTCTCGCTCTTCTTCTCGTTCTATCTGCTAACACCGCTGTTGCCTATCTATCTTAGCGAGACGTTCGATGCCTCGAAGGATATGATTGGTCTTGTGCTGTCGGGCTATACGCTCGTGGCGCTCATAACGCGTCCGTTCAGCGGATTCATTGCCGACAGTTTTCCTCGCAAGAAGGTGCTTCTGGTGTGCCTGTTCCTATACTTCATCATCTTCGGCGGATATATCGTGGCTGGAAGTCTTGTACTCTTTGCCATCTTCCGCACGCTTCACGGCGGACCGTTCGGGGCGAGCACCGTGTCTAACAGCACGATGGCAATAGATGTTCTTCCGCCATCGCGCCGAAACGAGGGTATAGGACTTTACGGACTGAGCAACAATCTGGCATCAGCCATCGCGCCTACCATCGGAATTTACCTGCACCATTATTTCCACAACTTCGACATCCTGTTCTGGACGGCTTTCATCGTTGCCGGAATAGGTTTCTTCAACGCGTCGCGCATCGTTCCGCAGGAAAAACAGATTATTGCAAGCAAGACTGCCATCTCGCTCGACCGTTTCTTTCTTTCGCGCGGATGGTTTTTGGCTCTGAATATGAGCTTCTTCGGATTCTGCTGGGGCGTTCTGAGCAACTATCTTGCCATATACGGAAAGGAGCATCTGGGCATAACCGAAGGCACGGGAACGTTCTTCATGCTGCTGTCTGCCGGACTTATCTTCTCGCGTCTGCAAGGCAACAAATCGCTGCGCGACGGCAAGCTAACGAGCAACGCCCTGAAGGGAATCCTTCTCTCTACCGTGGGCTACACCTTGTTTATAGCCTACCCTTCGATGATTGGCTACTACACATCGGCAATCCTCATCGGACTGGGCAACGGACACATGTGGCCTGCCTTTCAGAACATGATAATAAACATAGCGCACCACAACGAGCGCGGAACGGCAAACAGCACCATCCTCACGTCATGGGACTTGGGCTTGGGACTGGGCATCCTGCTTGGCGGTATCGTAGCCGAGCACTTTGGTTACGACAGCACCTTCTGGATGATGGCAACCGTTCACATCGTCGGAACAATAGGCTACATAGGCTTTACAATGCGCAAGTTTACGATTTTATCAGCCTCTTTTTCATCCACTTCTGAGAGTTCCAGCGCCACACAAAAATAATGCCTCGGATATTCTCGTCGAGGGCGTATGCAATCCAGCAGCCAATAAGCCCCCAGCCGAAATGTATTCCAAACAGATAGGCGCATCCCACTTGGCAGCTCCACATCACTATTACGCCCAGCAGGAACGGGAAATAAATGTCGCCGGCAGCACGCAGGGCGTTGGTTGCGTAGATGTTTATGGCTCTGCCTATCTCAAGGAATATGTTTATGTAGAATATTTTGCAGCCGAGCGAGATAATCTCCTCGTTCGTAGTCATTAGTCCGAGCACCTGACGGCCAAAGACGGCAAACACAACCGCCATGACAATTGATATCACCACCGACCATATCATAACATACCTGCCTATCAGAAAGGCGGCATTTCGCCTCTCTCCGCCCACCAGATGGGCTATGCTTATTGCTCCTGCCTGACCGAGCGCGATGGCAGAAAGGCACGCAAAGCATGTTATGTTAAACACATATATTCGGGTAGCAAGCGAAACCGTTCCCATCGTAACAATCATGGCGGTACATACAACCTGAGCCGCATCGTACGACATATTCTCGCCTGCCGACGGCAATCCCACCTTCAGAATGTTTCTCAGTTTATCCCAAGGGAAGGGACGGAACATCTTGAGAGGAAAGCTCGGAATCCACTTGCTGTGAAGCAGATAGATAAGGATGCACATGGCTATGAGTCGGGCAAAGACGGTTGACATGGCCGCACCCGAAACGCCCAGAGCCGGCATTCCGAAGTTTCCGAAAATGAGCATGTAGTTTCCGATGATGTTAAGAACGTTCGAAAAGAGTGTAACGTACATAGGATATTTAGGCATGTTTGCCGAACGCAGTCCTGCGCCTATAGCCATAGATATAGCCTGAAGGAAGGCAAATCCGCCCACAATCTTCATGTACGGAAGGGCATACTGAAGCAACTCCTCCTTAACGCCCATAAGCGACAGCCAGAAATCGCGGAACACATAAAGCAGCGCGCTCACCACCAGACCCATCGTAATGTTTACGGCAAGCGCCGTTCCCATGGTCTGGAGCACGTTGTCGTTCTGCTTTGCGCCTATATACTGCGAGCACATAACCAGAGTGCCTATATTGATAACCTGAAAGACAAGGAAGGCAAGATTAACCAGTTGGTTTACAACGCCTACCGCCGCCACCGCCGAGTCGGAATAGTGTCCCAGCATAAACGTGTCGGTTGCGCCAACCAGCATCATAAGCATCACCTCAACCCATATTGGGGCTGCCAACTTTCTCAGTTCTTTTCTCAGATTTTGCATTTCGGTTATAATTAAAGGGAAAAAAAGGAGCCTCCCTACAGAGACTCCTAATTTTTTGGCTTGTTTTTATCTTTTATAGAATTCCAGTTGTTACTTTACTACAGACTGCAAACCTTTGTTGTTCATTGTTGCGTTGATAACGCTAAGATACTTAGAATACTGAACATCGTTAAGATTCTCGCGCATCTTCTTGCAGTTGTCAAGAACGGCCTTGCGCATCTTGTTTGCTCTCTCCTCGCTGTTCTCAGTCTTCTCAGCCTCTGCCATAGAAGCCTCGAAATCGTTGTTTATTGCATCAATCTTCTCGTACTGAGCGGCTGAAAGTTCCAAATAAGCACTCAATCTTGCTGAGTTTACAGTAACGTTAGACTTGTTGTTGTCTGCTGCCATACTTACGGTTGCGAAAGCCATTACAGCGATTGCTGTTAGAAAAAACTTCTTCATATCTTCAATTTTTTTAGTTATCCGTATTTGTTAATTTTGTCATCCTCAGATTGCATTTTAGTACCCAACATCTTTCTTACCAGTACTTTATCTCCTTGTTTGACGATGCAAAGATATAGAGGTTTTAAATATCAGACAAATAAAAAACATGTTTTTTAGCATAAAAAGCGATATTCTTGATACAGGTCAAACATACCGAAATGCAATGTATGAAAAAGGACAAAAACTATATTTTTCACAAAAATCTAAGCAGATTTAGCCACTCATTCTGATTTATTCCGTAATTTTGTAACGATAATCTTTTACCAAAAGACAAATATAAATTCGTAAAACTCGCTAAAAAATAATATGTTAGGAAGTGAAATAAAGAAAATTGTCTTTAAGAGACTTGATGAGGCATTAAAACCTCTTGGTTGGAAAGCATACAAGTCTGGATATAATCCAACTTATGTGCTTGATTGCAAATTTTATAAAGTTTCTTTTTATATGGGATTCTCTGTTGGAAAAGTTGGATTTTCATACATTTCCATGAAGATTAATGAAATAGAACTCTATGTGTCTGAATGTATTGGAAATACGGAAGTTATACCCGGTAATGGGATGATAATAAACGATAAAGATATATATCGTGATACTTTAGAGGAACACACTTTTCTGAATAAATATAATGATAATGTTATCGAAACAGAGGATGACGTAAATATGGTTGTTGATTATTTCTTGGATTATCTTTTTGGTACTGCCAAGAAGTTTGTAGAGACATACTTGTATCTGCCGAACATTGTACGTAAAATGGAAGAGTTGAATAATGCAAATATTTCATGGGTTCATTATGAGAAAGGACTTCTTTTTGGTAATTTTGATGGATATTTTAGAGCGTTGATTATATCAAAATTGTGTAATGATCCTTTGTTTCAAGACAAGGTAAAGCTGGTTGAATACAGACTTTACGAACATAAAGAAGCATATCTGCGTAAACGCTTTATTCCGTATTACGAAAAGTTAAAGCAACTTCTTCCAACCATCGAGCCAAAATATAGCATGGATTCGCCAAACGAGGAGGCAGAGATGGAGAAGATAAGGGCTATGGTTGCGAAAAACTTCACGCCAATATCAGCTCCAACAGATAAACCTAAAAAGAAGTCGGCAAAGAAATTCGTGCCAACTCCGCCAGAGCAGGTAAACCAAGAACTTCTGTCTTTGCTCAATCCCGAACGCATCCCGAAGGAATCCCGAAGCCTGCAAAAACAGTTTATGGATTTTTTCCTTGGCAAGAAAGACAACAAAGAAAAGGCAGAAAACGCCCAATTACAAAAGCAAACCATAGAGATTGTTGGCTGCTATCTCGATGCCAGCCTTCGCAATCATGGCTTCTGCAACGTACATCGCTATAAAAACGCGTTCTACTACACACGCCCAACAGATGTTGGCAACCTCATCTTCTCGTTTATGGTCGGCAACAACGGTTGCCTCCGCATCTATCCGCCAAGCATCCGCCTCGACAAGGTCGAAGAATGGATGCAAAAGGTTGATATTCCGCTAAAATCGCGCGACGGCGACCATCAAGGAACGATAGAACTCGAGCTCCCGAAGAAAATCGTTAAACTAAATGATAGTGAATGTATTAGCGACGATGACATAAAGAAACTCTGCCTTGCCACGTGGCAGTTTATCGAAGAAAAGTTCGGCGACTTTGTAGAAGACTATTCGTCTCCGCAGTTCTTGTGGGAAAGACTCTGCTCAGACATCAAAGCCTATCCCGATTGGGTTAAGATAATCCGCGGCATCACAGCTCCGGAGCAGATAATTCGTGGCGTCGTGTTCCTGCGTCTCTGCCGCGACAACGATTTCGAGGACAAGTTCGAGCTTGTAAAGAAATTCATCCTAACGGAGTACAAGAGTTTCATTCCGTCGGTAAACCAACTCAAGCGTCTTCTGCCCGAGATGAAAAAAGAATACGAAGTGTGTAGTTAATGAAAAAAAATCAGCAGCAACAATTGCGTTCATAACAAGAAATCATTATATTTGTACTTTCTAACACTATAAACTAACAAACAAAATGGGATTAGACATCTACGCTGGTACGCTAACGCGCTACATCTCGGGCAACTGGAAGACACAATTGCAGCAATATGCCGAGGCTAATGGACATGGATACACAAAAATGACACCTGACGACGAGGAAGAAGGCAATAAAAACTCGCCTGAGGAAATCTGCAAATTTGTATCGAAATGGAGAGACCAAGTTGTAGGCGTGATTGAAAAGGACATGCAAAAGCCTAAATCGTTTTTCAGCCTATTCAAGAAAAAGGAGAAAATATCGCTTCCGGTCTGGGAAGAGAACAACGACAAGGACTATTACACCGACAAGCCCGACTGGAGCGGCTACGGAGCACTTATTCTGGTAGCGGCGGCAAAAATCTACAACGAGAAGATTCCAGAGACGCTTCCCGAAGACCTCAGCTCACATCCGCTGATTAAACGCATCGGGCGCGACAGCTATTACACCTCAAGATGGTCGCTGTTTCATGATGTTTCGACATGGCTGCCTTACGAGAGAGAAATCATTTTCGAGGGAAAAGCACCAAACGACACCAATATCGCCATCTCAACTGCCGGAAACCTTCTGAACGAGCTGAACAAGATTAACGAAATGTGCTGGAAAGCCGATGAAGAAACGATTCTGAACTGGCGAAAGACCGAAGGTCCCGGTTCAAAAGGTGCTGCAATAAACCTTGCAGACCTGAAAAATCTGACCGTTGAAAAACTCAGCATGTTAAGCAAGGCAAAACCCAATATAGAGTCTGAGGCAAAACTTGCCTTTTCTATATTCTATCGTGCTGCCAAATATTCGCTCGAGAACAAAGTACCTATCCTTTTGGATTATTAACAAAACAGTTCGGGATAACGAAATACATTTTTCTGTATCACGAAATGTTTTTCGGAAATGACGCTTTCAGCGTCTATAATGAGTTCAACATACAGACAATCAACGCTGTAATATTTTACATAAGCAACAAGTTATAATGAATTGAATCAAATCCCGAACTTGCATATTAACCAAGCAAAAAAATACCGCATCGCCCCGAAAGACGATGCGGATTTTTTTTGCAGAACAGCGGAACTTACTTTATAACGAAACCGCCGTTACATGGAATTACCACGTTAACTTCCTTCTTCTTTGATATCTTTATCTGCTTAACGCCGCCGTTCAGCTTTGCGTCGTCGTTATAGAAATCAACAGTCTTGCCAGCCTCGAACATTGGCAGAGCCAGCTTCAGCTTCAGCGGAGTCTTCTCGGCGTTGATGCCGGCGATGTACCACTTGTCGCCAGTACGACGAGCCAGCACAACATACTTGCCCGGATAACCGTCGATAAACTTAACCTCGTCCCAAGTAGTAGGCACGTTCTTCATGAACTCTACAGCCCATTGCGGAGCATCCTTCAGATTGTTTGGAGCCATGGCAAAGTGCTGAACCGGACTCTGGAACAGGATTGCGGTTGCAAGTGCAAACACATCAGATGTTACGCGATGACCGCCCCACATCTCGTTGTTGTTCTTAGGGTTGTAGTACCAGTTAAGCGTGCTTCCGCCAAAATCCATACTACCTACGGTATTGCGAAGGAACGGCAGGAATGTGGCATCCTTAGCCTCGCGGTCGCAGTCGCTCTGGTTAAAATGAAGGTTCTCGCTTGCGCGGACAGCCTCGCTTGCTGCATAGTTAGGATACATTCTCTCCCAGCCTCTTGGCAGCGTACATCCGTGGAAGATTACGAGCAGACCGAACTCCTGAGCATCGCGAAGGATATCCTCGTAAAGTTGCATTGTACATTGCTTGTCTCCGCCGAAGAAATCTACCTTTATACCACGGATGCCAATGCTCTGCATCCACTTCATCTCGGCACGACGGCGATATGATACGTCCATGCAGTTGCGCGGAGTCTGAGGAGCATCGTTCCACTTACCGTTGCTGTTGTACCACAAGAAGAGGTTCACGCCCTTGCTCTTGCCGTATTTTGCAAGTTCGGCAATACGGTCGCGACCAATCTGAACGTCCCACATGGCATCTACAAGAAGCGACTCCCAGCCCATTGCCGCACTAAAGTCGATATATTCTTTCTGAGTGTCGAAGTTGCAACTCTCGTCGTTGGCAATAATCCACGACCAACTTCCGCGACCGTATTTCTTGGCAGATGCGTCTCTGTCGGCCATCTTCACGTCGTTCTTCAGGACGTCCCATGTTATTGTTGTTTCTACAATGTTTTTCAAGCCGTCGCCAACGGTAATTGTGCGCCAAGGAGTGAAACTTGGCAACTCAGCCTGAACGGTATTTGAGCCGTAGCCGTTGTTCTCTTCCATTCCCGGGAATGTAAGTTGATATTTTGCTCCGCCCTTGTTGTCGAGGCGAGATGCGCAATAATTTCCGTCCACGCCTGTTTCAGAAACCAGAATCCAGATGTTCTTTGCGCCGTCAGCCTTGCGGAACAGACAAGGGAATGTGTAACCCTGTCCCCAGCCGTTCTTGCCCATTGCGCCATCAGCCTCGTAATGAGTCTCGTAGCTTGGAGCGGTACGGGCAAAGCCTGTCATATATCCCATCTGAGGGCACATAAACGTTGTTGTGCCGTCGGTCATGTTAAAGCCTGTTGCCTCGGTATTTATCACGCAGCATTTTGTCTCTTTGTGAGGCAGCAGATGATAGCGGAATGCTATATTGTTGTTGCTTACCTGAAACTCAACCTCCATAACCTTCTGCTCTTTCTGGGCAAAGGTATATGTGCGTGTGTTTGCCTCGTAATGGTTCTTGCTGTTCTTTATGTTATACAAGATGTAATCGTCGGTAATCTTAGATTCATCGGTTACACCGCTAAGCGAAAGTTCGCGCGAATAGTCGCCAACGTTTGTGTTCAGTCCGAGCGCACTCTTAGAGATACACTCCTTTCCGTCGAACGAAACGGAATAGGCAGGAGCTCCATTGTCGCACACCACATCAACAGCCAGTCTGCCATCAAGACTGCTTACTTTCTGTGCCATCACAGAAGAGGCTACCAAAGGCAGCACAAAGCTAAAAATAATCTTCTTATCCATTTAGTATTAAGTGTTATAAAAAATCAAATTTGCGCAAAGATAATATTTTTTATCACTTAACACTAACAATCGGTGTTACATAGTTATAAGCAAGATGTTACAAATTACAGTTCGCTGGCATCAACAAGACCGTTCATAACCGAATATACGATGATGTCGGCAAGCGAACGTGCCTTTAGCTTTTCCATTATGTTTTTGCGATGCGATATCACGGTGCTCTCCTTTATATCCATCCTGTCGGCAATCTCCTTATTTATGAATCCCTTGCTCAGAAGAACCGCCACCTCAACCTCGCGAGCCGACAGCTCTACGCCACTCTTCTGCTTCATAACCATCGGAGGCATAGGCATCGCGCCGTGAGGGCCGTGCTGTCCGCGCTGAAGCGCAAGAATGTCGCGCACCACGTTCTGCTCACTCTGGCACACGTTAATGGTCTTTACACCGCTTATGTTGAGGTCGCCGTTTACAAGGACTATGCTTCGGGTTGAATGGTTGCGGAAATACTGCGCATGCTCAAAATATATACGCGACGAGACGAAAAAGTGTGCAAACATCTCGGTTTGCGCCTCTACAAGTTCGTCGAACGAGCGGAGCAGAACAACCTCGGCCACAGGAATGATGTCTTCAAGAATCTCCTGAAGTCCTATTCCGGTGAGTATGTTCGAGTCGATGACTGCAAACCTCACGCGCATGTTGTGTGGCATACCCGGCATGTTCATGGCTGCAAAATTAACACATTTTTCACAAGTTAGGGTTATGCTGATGGCTCTTTTTTCATAAAAACGAGACTATCTCCGCATTTGTATCGACAAACGCGGCTGGTCGTAAAAAAAATGGCACACCTGCCTTTTGCCGAGCAAGGTGTGCCACGAATGTACAACCAATTAATAACAATTATTGAATCAAAAAATCCTGTTATTTCACTATCTGACCGGCTACGTTATATTTGTTGCCGTTATTTTCAATTACTATCTTGCCGTTCTCTATGCGCTTGCTTGCCTGAGTCTCTGCTTTCACTCCGTTTACTCCTGTTGCTGAAGGAACTTCAATAGCCTCTGTTGTGATTGCAAGTTTGGTATGGTCGCCCCATCCCGGAGTTTTCACCTTACCAAGAACACCGTCTGTCTCGAAGTCCTGAGTGTAGACTAATTCGCCGTTTCCTGAATAAACCTTGATGTTATCGACATACAGAGTTCCAGCCAACTTACCTACATTAAAGTAGAGTGTGTTGGTTGCATACTTAATCTCCTCGGTTGGGCAAACCTCGCCCTCGCTTTCTGGGCACTTTACAGGGCTTGAGCCTGTGTGAGTATCGGCTTTATGACAATGTACGCAGCAAGCCTCGTGTGCTACCTCGTCGGTATAGCCTGTGTACTCGCTCCAGTCTGTTGTAGGCTTGCAGTCGGCAATATAGTTGAAGGCTGCTGTTGCGTTCCAGATGCCAAGATGCGCGCTGTTGGCATCAACGGTCTGAACGCCAAAGGTGAAAGCTGCGCCATCTACCTTTACGTCGAATGTGATTTTGTACTGGGTAGCCTCGGCAAGATTTGCATCGGCAATGTTAATCTGTACCTGCTTGTCCCATGCGTTAGTTGATGCTGTTTCCGTACTAATCTTAAGTGCGTGGTTCTGCGCTACGGCAGATACGGCCATTGCACCAAGAATAAATGAAGATAAAATTTTTCTCATGTGTTTTCTGAATTAAATTAAAAATCAATGGTTTTCTGTTGTACATTTTCTAAAGTATTACAAATAAAGCTGTTATGGCTCTATTCAATGCTATTCTGTATAAGCGTGAGTAAATATAAACAATAAATTGATAAAGAAAAAGACATTTTTTGAAATTATTTTTTCGTATGCGGTAACAATTGATTTAAATCAATTCATAATTCACAATGGACAATGGACAATGGACAATTTTGGAAAATTCATAATTCATAATTGATTTTTGAGAAGGATATTTCTTCGGGATGCGTTTTTACAATTCACAATGGACAATGGACAATTTTTTGAAATTCATAATTCATAATTCAAAATTCACAATTGCTTTTGAGAGGGATATTTCTTCGGGATGCGTTCGAGTTTTGCTATGCAAGATTTTAGGGAAACCAAGAGCGGAAAAAACAGTTCTGCCGAATTTCCGCTCGCCCTCTGGTCGCTTCCCGTTCTGCCGAATTTGCAATTCGGCTGAGAAAAAAATCGGGAATTTGTAATTCCCACCACTGAAAAACAAGTTATGCGAAACCAAAGGGACGCAAGAATTCCCACCGCTAAACTTCCATTTACGAGCATTGTCAATTATGAATTATGAATTGTGAATTGTGAATTGTGAATTAAAATTCCACCGCTGAAAAAAAATTCAGTTTTTTCACATAACATTTTGTCGCTTTGCGACAATGCGAGTTGCAAACTCGCGTATATTGATGCTGCCAAATTGCAAATTCGGCAGAACAAAGGAATTTCCACCGCTGAGATTATCAATACATTAAAACAAAAAAGTCCCCCAAAAGAATACTACTCTTTAGGGGAAACTTCTTTGTGTTAAAACATTTCTAACAACTACTATTTGGGGAGAAACTAAAACTAAATTAGTTATTTATTACTTCTCATGATACAATTTAACTATTTGCCCATTTCTTTTTGAAATTGTAATATAAGCAACTCCCCCCAAATATCCTTTCGGTAAAGATCCGGAAATA
>NZ_KL370873.1:17911-133851 GCF_000702225.1 Bacteroides sp. Ga6A2
ACCTTCTTTCTACCTTCTTTCTACCTTCTTCCTACCCACTATTTTGTATTTACCAAAGGAATATTTAACGTTGTAATTGTTCGTTATGAGTCATCGATGAGCCAAGAACTTTCAATTTTCAACTCTCTCTACCCATTGTCAATTGTCAACTGTTAATTGTTAATTTTCTTTCACTTTTTAACTTACAAACTAAAGAATCTGAAAGTTCATTATCAATTGCCAGCCGTGAGTTATGATTTGTCATTTACAGGTCGCATATTGAATATAAACTGAATATACATTCTATATCTGCATCATTTTTGCAGATTTTGATGCAGATTTTAGGCAAATGATGCAGATTATTAGACAGAAAACAGTATATTTGCGACCGTTAATAAGTGAAAAGCAAATAATGCATCAGTACAATTATACAAGTACATCCAACAAACTTCTGGTTGCTGAAATTGTAAAACTGCTGACAGAATTATACGAATGCAAAGGGCGGCAAGACCTGTACATCGAGAATGCTCCCGAGATTCTCAAATCTCTGATGGATCAGGCACAGTCGCTCAGCGCAATATCGGCATGCAGCATTACCGGCTCAGATATAACCGCCGAGCAACTGCACGCTCTCGCCGAAAACGACATCAACCCTAACGGCAGAGCCGAAGAAGAAGCCATAGGCTACTATCAGGCTCTGACTTCCATCTACGAGGACTACGAGAATATTCCGATAAGCACCGACACAATTTGCAAACTGCACGAGAAACTGTACAGATACACGCCCGGAGTTACAGGCGGAAAACTGAAGCAGAACGACTTTGTAGTTGCCGAAACGATGAAGGACGGAAGCGAAAAGGTTCAGTTCGTTCCGGTAAAGTCGGGCGACACGCGCGACTCCCTTAACACGCTCTGCAACAAGTTTAACGAGGCCATGCAGAAAGGCTCTTATTCGCCTCTGCTGCTCATCCCCATCTTCACGCTCGACTTTCTGTGCATCCGCCCGTTCAAGCACGGCAGCGGAAGAATAAGCCGGCTCCTGACTCTGCTCCTGCTATACAAGCACGGCTTCTTTGCCGGGAAATACGTTAGTCTGGAGAAAATCGTAGCCGAGAACATAGACACCTATCACAGCACGCTGCGCGAGAGTGCCGACGGATGGCACAACAACTCAAACAACTACATGCCGTTCGTACGCTTCTACCTCGAACTGATAAGAACAACATACGAACGCTTTCAGGAGCGCGTAGAACTGCGCCGCAACGGAAAACTGTCGAAGGCAGACAGGGTGAAATCGGTATTCGAGAAAAAAATGGGACGCATAAAAAAGCGCGACATCGCCGCCTGCTGCCCCGACATTAGCATGACAACCATTGAGCGCACGCTTGCCGAACTGCTTGCCAACGGCAGCATAGAAAAAGTGGGAAGCGCACGCGCCACAGCATACATTCTGAAAAAGTAATAATAAAATAGACATACAAATGAAAAAACTTCTTCTTGGCGACGAGGCTGTTGCACTTGGTGCAATACATGCCGGACTGAGCGGTGTCTACGCATATCCGGGCACTCCGTCGACCGAAATTACCGAGTTTATCCAAACAAACAAGGAGGCTAAGGAACGCAACATACGCAGCCGCTGGTGTACAAACGAAAAGACTGCCATGGAGGCAGCCCTCGGAATGTCGTATGCCGGCAAACGCACATTGGTGTGCATGAAGCACGTTGGAATGAACGTGTGTGCCGATGCCTTCGTCAACTCAGCCATAACAGGCGTAAACGGCGGCCTGATTGTACTTGCTGCCGACGACCCTTCGATGCACTCTTCGCAGAACGAGCAGGACTCTCGCTTCTACGGAAAATTTGCCATGATTCCAGTTTTCGAACCGTCTAACCAGCAGGAAGCCTACGACATGATGGCTAAGGCGTTCGACTACTCCGAGGCTATCAAAGAGCCTGTGCTTCTGCGCGTTGTAACCCGACTGGCACACTCTCGCGCAGCCGTTGAGATTGGCGAGGCTCGCAAGCAGAACGAACTGAACCCGTCTAAGGACAGTTGGGTTCTCCTTCCGGGAATTGCACGAAAGAAATACGACGCGCTCATCGAGAAGCAGAGCGAGATGAACAGCGCAGCCGAAAATTCGATATACAACAAGGTTGAAAACGGCAACGGAAAACTGGGCATCATTGCCTGCGGAATTGCCTACAACTACGTTAAGGAAGCACTCAACGGCGAGGCTGCCAACATCCTGAAAATATCTCAATATCCGCTGCCAGAGGCTAAGATTAAGGCTTTGGCCGAGAAATGCAGCGAGATTATCGTGGTTGAAGATGGTCAGCCGGTTGTTGAACTCGACGTAAGAGGCTTGCTCGGCGCAGGATATCCGCTGAAGGGCAGACTCACGGGCGACCTTCCACGCACAGGCGAACTTACTCCCGACAGCGTGGCAAAGGCTCTCGGAAAGCCTTACGGCGCAGTATTCGAGAGCGCAAAGAATCTTGCAGGCCGTCCTCCGCAGTTGTGCCAAGGCTGCGGCCATCGCGATGTGTACAACGCTCTTAACGAGGTTCTTGCAACATATCCCGACTATCGCATCTTCGGCGACATAGGCTGCTACACTCTCGGCGCACTTCCTCCGTTCAAGGCTCTTGCAAGCTGCGTTGACATGGGCGCATCAATCACCATGGCCAAGGGTGCTGCCGATGCTGGCTTCTTCCCTTCTGTCGCAATCATAGGCGACTCAACATTCACACACTCGGGAATGACAGGTCTGCTCGATGCCGTAAACGACAAGAGCAACATCGTGGTTGTAATCTCCGACAATCTTACAACCGGAATGACAGGCGGCCAGGACAGCGCCGGAACAAACAAGTACGAGGCTATCTGCCTTGGTCTGGGCGTTGAGCCAGAGCACGTACGCGTGGTTGTGCCGCTGCCAAAGAACATGGAAGAGATTACACACGTTATAAAAGAAGAGATTGAATACAACGGCGTTTCTGTAATAATTCCGCGAAGAGAATGTATGCAGACACTCCAGCGTCATCTGCGCGAAGCAAAGAAAAAAAACAAGTAACAAGATGAAGAAAGATATCATACTATGCGGTGTGGGCGGACAAGGAATCCTCTCAATCGCAACAATCATAGGCGAGGCCGCAACACAGGCTGGTCTGCATCTTAAACAGGCTGAAGTTCACGGAATGAGCCAGCGCGGAGGAGACGTACAGAGCAATCTGCGCCTCTCTACCGACGAGATTTACTCAGACCTCATCGCCCTTGGCAAGGCCGACGTGATAATCTCTATGGAGCCGATGGAGGCTCTTCGCTATCTGCCATACCTCAGCAAGAACGGAAAGATTGTAACAAGCAGCAAGCCGTTCATCAACATTCCAAACTATCCCGACGAGGCCGAACTGAACAAGGAACTCGACGCAATGCCAAGCGTAAAACTCGACATCGAGAAGATAGCAAGCGAACTGGGCATGGCAAAGGCTGCCAACATGGTTCTGCTGGGCATGGCTGCGCCTTACATCGAGATTGTGTCGGTTGAGCAACTACGCGAGGCTATAAAGAGCATCTTCGCACGCAAGGGCGAGGCTATCGTGAATGCAAACCTTCAGGCGTTTGACAAAGGTGTGGAGGCAGCAAAATGAAACAGACTCCGATAGACTATGAGATTGTAGCCTCAACAATAAGCGAGATGGGGCTCGACGACTTCTCAACGGCTACAATACGCGATATCGCAACCCTTTCGAGAGTTCTCGAAAAGAAAACCGGAAAGCCTTTCATCCACTTGGAGATGGGCGTTCCGGGCCTGAAGCCAAGCAAGATTGGAATGGATGCCGAGGCCAAGGCTCTTGCCGAGGGATGCGCGGCTGCATATCCTCCGAACGGCGGTATTCCAAGACTGAAAGAGGCTGCATCTAAGTTCATAAAGGCATACATCGGCGTTGATGTTGCACCCGAAGGATGCGTAGCCACAACAGGCTCAATGCAAGGCACTTTCGCCGTGTTTACTACAATCCGCCACGCCATTCCCGAAAAGGATACGGTTCTGTTCATCCATCCGGGATTCCCTGTGCAGACAACACAATGCGAGATTATCGGGCTGAAGACGACAAGTTTCGACATTCACGACTTCCGAGGCGACAAACTAATTGCCAAGATGGAAGAGTTCCTGAAGAAGGGCAACATCGCCGCCATCGTATATTCAAACCCTAACAATCCGTCGTGGGTTTGCTTTAACGAGGACGAACTGAAGGGCATTGGCGAACTGGCAACAAAATACGACACCATCGTGCTCGAAGACCTTGCATACTTTGCAATGGACTTCCGCCACGACCTTTCGCACCCTTACGAAGCACCTTATCAGGCTTCTGTGGCACGATATACCGACAACTACATTCTGTCAATCTCTGGCTCAAAGGCATTCAGTTATGCCGGACAGCGTATTGGCGTAAGTTGCATATCAAACAAACTGTCGGCAAGAGTATTCCCTGCCCTACAGAGGAACTTCGGCGTGGGCGCATTCGGAAAATTCTTCTACGACCGCGTTATGTACACGCTTTCGAGCGGCGTTACACACTCAACACAGCACGCCATGGCTGCCATGATGGAGGCTGCCTGCGACGGCACGTTCAACTTCGTTGCCGAGGTGCGCGAGTACGGACGCAGAGCCGAGTTCATGAAGAAGGTTCTGCTTGCCAACGACTTCTATCTGGTTTACGACAACGACATGGGCGCACCGCTTGCCGACGGATTCTACTTCACAGTTCAGTATCCGGGCATGACCGACATAGAACTTAGCAAGGAACTGATGTTCTATGGAATTGCCGTGTTCCCTCTCGACACGATGGGAAGCACGCAGCAGGGCGTGAGGGTGTGCACATCGTTCATCACGCAAGAGCAGTTCCCTCTGTTCGAGGAACGCATCATAGAATTCAGACAAAATCACAAAATTTGACAAAACTAACTCTCTTAATCTCACTCTTAAAAAATGATCTGGAATAAGGCAAAAGAAACAATGTCGCGCGACGAGATGCACGATTTGCAGGGCAAGCGACTTGTAAAGCTGGTAAAGTATGTCTATACCAACGTGAAATTCTATCGCGAGAAGATGCAGGCTTTGGGCATCGAACCGGGCGATATACACGGCATTGAAGACATAGTTAAACTTCCGTTTACTACAAAGCAAGACCTCCGCGACAACTATCCTTACGGACTTCAGGCTGCTCCGGCAAGCGAGATTGTACGCGTGCATGCCTCATCGGGCACAACAGGAAACCCTACAATCGTGGGCTACACTCAGAAGGACATCGAGATATGGGCTGAATGTGTGAGCCGATGCCTCGGCGCAGCCGGCATGTCGAAAGAAGACACCTTCTCGGTATCTTACGGATACGGTCTGTTTACCGGCGGACTGGGACTTCACTACGGCGTTGAGAACATCGGCGCGGCTGTAGTTCCAACATCAACCGGAAACACAGAGAAGCACCTGCGCCTGATGCGCGACCTGAAGATTACCGGAACGGCTGCAACACCTTCGTACATGCTCTATCTTGCCGAGACAATGGAAAAGATGGGCATAAAGAAGGAAGACCTCTCGCTGAAGGCTGCCCTCTGCGGCGCAGAACCTTGGACTGAGAACATGCGTCAGGAGATTCAGAACAAACTGGGACTGAAGATGTTCAACATCTACGGTCTGAGCGAGGTTCTTGGTCCGGGTGTATCATACGAGTGCGAATGTCAGAACGGCTCGCACATCTGCGAAGACCACTTCTTCCCTGAAATCATCGACCCCGACACTCTCGAGCCGCTGCCTTACGGACAGCAGGGCGAACTTGTGTTCACAACCCTTACAAAGGAGGGAATGCCGGTTTTGCGCTACCGCACACGCGACATCAGTTCGCTAATAATAGACGAGTGTCCGTGCGGCAGAAAGAACATAAAGATGGGCTCAATTATGGGTCGCTCGGACGATATGCTCATCATCCGAGGCATCAACGTGTTCCCATCGCAGGTAGAGAGCGTAATCCTCAGTCTGCCTGAGTTCGAGCCACGCTACATGATTATCGTAGACCGCGTAAACAACCTCGACACAATTCAGGTTCAGGTTGAGGTAAGAAAAGAATTCTACTCAACCGACACGGTTAAGGAACTCGCCCTGAAAAAGAAACTCGCAGCCAAGTTGCAGAGCGTCATCGCCATCAAGGCTGACATCAAGATTATGGCTCCGGGAAGCATCGAACGCTATCAGGGCAAGAGCGTGAGGGTGATTGACAACCGCGCAATAAAGAACAAATTCACGAAGTGATGACTTTATTGGAAAGACTTAATAAATTCGACCGATTCGCCGCCTCTAACGGCATCAGGATAACTCACATCGAAGAGGGATTCGCCAAGGCGGAGATGGACGTCGAAGAACGGCACTTAAACGGAGCAGGCGTTTGCCAAGGTGGAGCAATATTCACCTTGGCCGACCTTGCCTTCGCCGCCGTTTCGAACACACACGGCGCAATGAGCGTGGGAATAAGCAACAGCATAACCTACCACAAGTCGGCAAAACTGGGCGACCATCTCACGGCTGAGTGTACCGAGGTGTTCGAGCATCACAAACTGCCGTCGTGCAGCATGATGGTGCGCAACCAAGACGGCACGCTGATAGCATCGGCCACCGGACTTGCATACAGCACCAAGGCACAGATGGAGGTTGACGGACTTATGTAACTCACATTTTTTACTATAATTTAATACCAGAAAACTATAAACATGGATGTAAATTCAGAATTCCTTCACCCCGACAAAGAAACGCTTTCGAGGGAAGAGATAAAAGCACTCCAGCTTGAACGACTGAAAGCAACAGTAAAGCATTGCATGAACTCGGAATTTTACAAGAAGAGATTCGAGGAAGCCGGCATCACACCCGACGACATCAAGACTCTCGACGATATCCGCAAAATTCCGTTCACAACAAAGCAGGATTTAAGAGACACCTATCCTTTCGGAATGAGAAGCGTTCCGCTGGAGAAATGCGTCCGTCTGCACTCATCGAGCGGCACAACGGGCAACCCGACGGTAATCCTGCACACGCAGAAAGACCTCGACGAATGGGCTAACGCCGTGGCACGATGCCTGTGGATGGTTGGCCTACGCCCCGACGATGTGTTCCAGAATTCATCGGGCTACGGAATGTTTACCGGCGGACTGGGCTTCCAATACGGAGCCGAGCGACTGGGAATGCTTACCGTTCCGGCAGCAGCAGGAAACACGCTACGACAGATTAAGTTCATAACCGACTTCGGAACAACGGCAATACATGCCGTGCCATCGTATGTAACTCGCATCAAGGAGGTTATGGACGAACTTGGCATCGACCCAAAGAAGGATACAAAACTGAAACTTCTCGCCATAGGCGCAGAGCCGCACTCTGAGGAACAGCGCAAGAAGATTGAGAAAATGCTCGGGGTAAAGGCTTACAACTCGTTTGGAATGAGCGAGATGTGCGGTCCGGGCGTGGGCTTTGAATGTAAGGAGCAGAACGGACTCCACTTCTGGGAGGACTACTACATCGTTGAGATTGTAGACCCAGAGACCCTCGAACCTGTACCCGACGGCGAGATTGGCGAACTTGTGCTCACAACCATCAACCGCGAGGCTATGCCGCTGCTGCGCTATCGCACGCGCGACCTTACGCGAGTTCTGGGCTACGACTGTCCATGCGGCAGAAAACACATCCGCATAGACCGCATGAAAGGCCGCTCGGACGATATGATGGTGCTTCGCGGCGTAAACATCTTCCCTATCCAGATTGAGAAGATTCTGATGCAGTTCAAGGAACTCTCTACCGACTATCTCATAACCCTCACCACCGACAACGACAATGATAACATGACCGTAGAGGTGGAACTCGACCAACTCTTTACCGACGATTACACTCGCCTGCAATCGCTCACAAAAGAGATTACGCGCCGCCTGAAGGACGAGATTCTGCTAACCCCAAGAGTAAAACTCGTGCCCAAGGGAACACTGCCTAAGAGCGAGGGCAAGGCCGTGAGAGTGAAAGACTTAAGAACCGTTTACCAGTAAAATACAAGTATTATGACAGTATTACAGTTATCAATCTTTATCGAGAACAAGAGCGGAACGCTTCTCAAGGTTCTGAAACTGCTGAAAGAGGCACAGATACAGATTATCGCATCGACCATTGCCGACACGCTCGACTACGGCATCTACCGCATCATCTGTAGCAACCCTACCGAGGCTTACAAGATTCTGAAAGAGTCGGGCATAAGCGTTGCCCTGTCGGATGTGTTTGCCATCAGGCTGAACGACCAGCCGGGACGCGCCGCCGATGCCATAGAACTGTTCTCGAACGAGGGAATATCGATTGCCTACATGTATTCGTTCCTTCTGGGCAACCACGGAATTCTTGTCTTCCGCACCGATAACGCCGAGCGCGCAAAGGAAGTAATCATACTTAACAAACTCGATTTTGTGGCAGACAAGAATCTGGCAGAAATGAAATAATATACAATCAAAAGAGAATACTTTTGCAATTATTCTGCATAAAAACACTCTCGATTGCATATCAATATTATAATAATTCAAAATTAAGCACATTGGCACAAAAAAATGCGTTTTAATATGCATTTTTTTGTGCCAATGTGCTTTTATTTAAAAATTTGATATAATTTTGCACTCCATAATAATAAAAAAACATTTGTGAATATGAAGTATCCAATTTTAACAGCCGAAGAGGCTGCATCCCTTATCAAGAACGACTACACCATTGGTATTGGTGGATTTTCATCTGTTGGAACGCCAAAGGCAATTCCGTCGGCACTGGCAAAACACGCTCAGGCGCTGCACGAGAAAGGCGAAGAATTCAGAGTTGGATTGATAACTGGAGGTGCAACCGGAAAGCAGATTGACACAGAACTGTCGCTTGCCCACGCTGTAAAGTTCAGAACTCCGTTCCAGAGCAATAAGGATATGCGCGCAGCCATCAACAGCGGCGAAGTGCAGTACTTCGATGTTCACCTTTCAATGATTGGTCAGGACGTAAACTACGGCTTCCTTGGCAAAATTGACGTTGCCATCGTTGAGGCTTCAGACATAACAGAGGACGGCAAGATTATCCTCTCAACATCTGTAGGTATCTCGCCTACCCTCGTAAAGGTTGCCGACAAGGTTCTTATCGAACTTAACGCATCGCACACAGGCAAACTTACAGGAATGCACGATATCTACATCCCTGAGATTCCGCCTTACCGCAAGCCAATAAACATCGTAAATCCGGGCGACCGCATCGGTACAACCTACGTTGACGTAGACCCAAAGAAGGTTCTTGGCGTTGTTATGACCGACTGCCGCGACAATATGGCTCCGTTCACTCCGCTAAACGAGGAGACTCAGACCATCGGTAACCTTGTTGCCGACTTCCTTGTAAAGGAACTGAAAAACGGCGGCATTCCAAAAGAATTCCTTCCATTGCAGAGCGGCGTGGGCAACGTGGCAAACGCTGTGCTCGGCGCACTTGGCGACAATCCTGAAGTTCCGGCATTCTCAATGTTTACCGAGGTTATCCAGAACTCTGTTATGGACTTGATTATGAAGGGCAGATGTAACTATGTTACAGGTTCTTCACTCTCGCTTACAGAAGATGCGCTTAACATGATGTACGACAACATGAACGTATTCGGAAACCGCGTATTGTTGCGTCCTCAGGAGATTACAAACCATCCAGAACTTATCCGCCGTATGGGTATCATTGCGCTCAATACTGCGCTCGAAGCCGACATCTTCGGAAACATCAACTCTACCCACGTTAGCGGAACAAAGATGATGAACGGTATAGGCGGTTCGGCCGACTTTGCACGAAACGCTTACCTTTCAATCTTCACCACTCCGTCAACAGCCAAGGGCGGACTTATATCAAGCATCGTGCCAATGGTTACGCACACCGACTCGTCAGAGCACAGCGTTCGCGTAATCGTTACAGAGCAAGGTGTTGCCGACCTTCGCGGAAAGAGTCCGTCGCAGCGTGCACGCCTCATCATCGAGAACTGCGCTCACCCAGACTACAAGCAACTTCTGTGGGATTATCTGAAGTTGTCTGAGGGTAAGGGATTGCACACTCCTCACTCTCTCCAGAACGCATTCAAGATGCACATCGCTCTTGCCGAGACTGGCGATATGCGCAACTGCAAGTTTGCTTAAACTATCCGACCGATATAAATTTTCACATAATGCCCTCAGAAGTTTCTCTAAGAATTTCTGAGGGCTTATTTTCCTAAATAACATTCAACCTAATGAAAAAACTTCTTTTTATCGTCACGCTATTCATCATGATTTCATGTTCAAACAGTCAGAAACAGAATGATGGAAACCAAACTACTATTTGCGAGAGAACAGACACCACGGAAATGCCTGAAACTACTAATGCCGTTCAAAAAGACCAAGATGTTATTTCACGCATCAAACACATTTATTCAGTTATTTTTAACAACAAAGAAAATTATGCTTTAGAGAAGAGTTTTTATTCTAAAGAATTCCATACAATCAAGAAAGAAGGAGATATTCTGTTCAAAGAACTATGGGGACCAGACTGTTATTTTTGGACACTTTCACAAGATTGGAGCGATAATTCAGTTCTGAAAGAAGCAAGCATTGCAAAAGTAAAAAACGATACTGCCGTTATAGTAAAATGCGTTATGGATATTACCGTTGGAAATGACATGGAAGATGAAAAATATCACAATCACACGCTTTACATAACAATGATAAAAGAAGACGGCGTTTGGGTTGGCGATGACTGTACAGACGGCATTTTTTCATACAAACAATGCAGTTTAGACAATATAAGACAACAGAAAGAAGAAATAATGAAAGACGAAAAATAACATCTTACAAGTTCGAAAAGCGGCTCTAGTTGAACCGCCTTTCGCTGTTTTTTTACTTTTTCTTCCTATCTTCGAGGTACTCGTCGCGACCAGCAAACAAATCGCTTCCTACAGCTCCACTTCTGTATAAGAACATTACGGAGTCGTTGTATTCTATGCTTGAATATTCGGAGGACTCTACATGCCTTTTCCATACATCCTTTGGGGTGTTATGCAAAGGAATATCGTATAAATACGTTCCCAAGCCAACCCACTTATACAAGATTTCAATAGATTCGCCAGATTCCATCCGTTGAATATCACATGAATCAGTATAACCCTTTTCCCGGCAATACGACGCAGCCCAACATTTATTCTTTAAACATATTCCCTTACAGCCCGCTTTCCATATCAGCTTCTTTATCAGCTGCAGTTCCGAGTCGTCCAAACCGATATTGGCACACTCCGCAGAATCGGGAAAACTGTTGTTATACGGATGGAAAAAGTCGTACTCAATATTGACTGAGCACGAGTCGTTTATGGCTTTCTAGGCATAATCAGCAAGTTTTAAGATGTCGTCCTTATTGTCTTCGTAGTGGTCTTCCATCTCATAGGCAATAGGCTTCTTTTTATATTCTGTAAAATAAAAAGCCAAAAAGAACATTACAATATTAAGCAAGTGCAACCCCAACACTATTTTGCGCCACCGATATTCCTCCAAAAGGGTATATATAAACGACATAAACGCAGTTAAGGCTACGAACAGCATCAATGGCAAGAGAACAAACACTGCAAGTAAGACGAAGGAATCATCATATACAACAGCAAATATGAAGAAAGTAACCAGCAATGTCGGTACAATATTCAGAATAAAATTCCGCATAGAGTTTTATTTTTTTCGGTACTTACAAATTACTTTACTGGATTAACCGCCGAGATACTCTTTACGGCGATGCTCGCCTTGTCCGACTGCGGTTTAAGGCAGACAACGAGCGATGTTATATCTTTTGAAATGAGCGGTTTTCCGTAGAGTTGAGGCATGGCGTATGCAAACGTAGGATAGCCGTCGCGCATAGGCTTCAGAGCCTCTTCGCGGAACAGTTCGAACGGAACGGTAATCTGCTCGGCCCCTGCGCCCAGTTCGGTCTCGGCGGTGTAGAAGCCCCCGTCGGCGGTGTAAGCCTGCCATTGCAGCGTGATGCTCTCCGAGAGTCGCTCGCACCTGAGTTGCACAGCCTCGAACACACGAGGGCGGCAAGCCAACTTATCGGCTATCTGGAGCAACATTCCGGCAGGACGTTTGTAGTCGGCGACGTTGTCTATTCCTATCTGAAGGGCATCGCGCAGATAGACAAAGCGGCAGCCCTTCTGCCAGCGCATCTGAAAGGCATCGATATCCGTGAGGGCGTTGTACAGTTCGGCAGGAGAATCGGATTTTACCACCTCGGTGCGACAGACATCGCGCGTACTGAAATCCCATTGGTGCGGGTCTTTGGCGATGCCCGATGGATAAGCCACCGACTTGCCGTCGGCAGTTTGCAGAACCACGCTGTACTCAATCACGCCTTCTTCTGCAAGAATATTATTACCTATGTTTACCGAATATCCGTAAGGATTCCCGACCGTTTTCTGCATCTTCAGACGGAAATAACGTCCGCCCTTAATCGAGCCGATGAGCCACACTTCCGACAGATTCTTCTGCGAAACCGCGCCTTCGGAATTCTGAAGAGGAAGGGCGATATCTGCCTCGACAGAAAGACTTCTGCCCACCTCGACGGTTTTCGGCGAGCGAATAACGACTTTGGCATCGGTAACATTGCTTGGACATTGCTTGAATTCCGCAAGTTTCTGAATATCAGCATCCGGAATATCTCCGCTGCCCAAAAGCCAACGACCGGGATAAACGCTGAATGTTCTGCCCTCAGCCTTTCCTGCCGAAGCCTCAACGCCGTCGTTAAGCACGAGCGGACGATAAGCAAAGCCGTCGCCAAGCGCATCGAGCGCGACGGTAATTGGCAGCCAATGGCTCTGGATTACCGACACGGTGCGCTCCGCCGAGTTGTGGTTGGTAAACGGATTGTCGCACAGCAAAGCATCGGGATAGACTTCGAGAAGCCAGAGTCCGCCGGCAACCTTCTGAAGGAAATATGCGCCCGTTCCGCCGTAGCGTACAACCGAGCTGCTGCCCACGCCCGCAACAAGCGCAAGACTGTCGGCACAGACGGGCTTCACGGCTCTGTCGGCAATGCTGCGAGTGTAGGCAAAAACCGTTGGAGAGTTGTAGACCGTAACGTCGTTGCGACTGTCTACACTGCAATATCCAAACGTGTTGCTCTGCGGAAAATCGGGGAACTTCTGCATAGACTTGGTATCGGCAAAGACCTTGCCGGCAATCAACATTCCCACAGCCTTAGAGGGTGTGAAACAGAGATTAAGATAGTGCGTGTTGTAATCGGTATTTACCGGTGCTTCGAAGAAAGGGTCGTAGGCAAACTGCGTAGCCCACTGAAATCCAGCCTCGCGGAAGGCGCGCGCCATTGCCGGATACATGTAACTGCCAAGCATATCGGCAGAATCGAACTCGTAAATCCACTTTAGTTTGTTGGCAAAACGTTTGTCAGCAGCAAACGGAATGTTGTAGTGCGCCACCAGCGGAAGTCCATTCTCGCCTCGCGGCTCACCGCTGCACAACCCGAGCGGATACCACTGCATCGTAAAGCCGTCGGCGTTAGACCGAAGCGTGGCATCAGCCTTCTGCACATTCTCGCTGATGTTGTACAGAACAGGTTTCTTGAATCCGCTGCTCTTGATAGCCTTTACCATGCGCGTGATGTAAGCCGTCACCTGCTTGTCGGTCAGCGCATGCTCGTTAGGCTCGTTGTTCACCTCGATGGCAACAACGGCAGGCTCAGTAGCGTATGTGTATCCGGTGTATCGGTTCTTGTGCTTCATAAACTGTTTCAGATAGTTCTCCATTGCCTTTATGCTCGGCTCATGCAGAAGAATCTCGCCCTTGCCCTTCTTGTTGCTGAATCCCGGCTGGGAGAGGTCGTCGGGCTCGGGCCATCCGTTGCCCCAAAAGGCAATGGGCGTTAGGGTTACGTCGATGCCGCGTTTCTTCATCTCGGCAACGGTATAGTCGAGCAGGTCGAGATGTTCATTTTCAATCAGATTTCCGTCGCCGTCGCTTATCTCAACATCCCAAACGTGTATGCGATAGGCGTTCATACCCATACGCCAGATGTGATATACATCGCGGCTGATGGCTTCCTTTGCATCTTTTCCGAGGCGATTATGAACGCGGTATCCGTGGGCGAACGGCGCGCAGTAGTTTACTCCAAACCATGTTTTTCCGTCGCGATAAAGCGGTTGGCTGATGACATCGGCTGATGAAAGAAACATCATCACAACAGCCGACAAAATTGTTAGTTTTTTCATTGTGTTCGAATTTCGGGTAAAGTTAAGCATTTTTTTACTACTTTTGCTCATAATTTAACAAAATCAGAAAAATATGCTTTTCAGAAATTTATTTGCAACTACACTACTACTGAGCATCGCACTTTCGGTCTCGGCACAGCGCAAGAAGCCGCATGTTCCGGCTCCGAGCGGCGATACTTGCTTCGAGATTAAGAAGGCAATGCCGCTGTTCTATCAGGAACTGAAGAACGACCTTAAATATCCGCTGGCATGGCGAAACGCCAAGAAGGGAACGAAGTTCAAGGCATGGCACAATGCCGCCTATGCCGAACTGATGAAGAACCTTCAGCCCGAGACGCCAACCGTTGCGTTCGGCTCGCGCCCATACGGTCAGCCAATAAACGTCGAGGCAAAGAGCAGCGCGACCGATGCTAACGCGCGCTTCAGTTACAGCATAGCGAAACTCGAATTCAGCATAAGCAAATATTCGAGGGCGAAATCATATCTTTTCGTGCCAAACGGCGAAGGTCCGTTTCCAACGGTGGTTCTGTTTCACGACCACGGTGCATCGTTCGACATTGGCAAGGAGAAGATGTGCGACCCTTCGTACCTCTCCCTTCCACAGAAGACCGACAGCGTGGCGCGCGACTGGTGCCACCGATGCTACGACGACCAGTATGTTGCCAATTTCTTGGCTGAACACGGATATGTTGTCTTCGTAACCGATGCGCTGATGTGGGGCGACCGCCGCGCCGAGTGCGGAACGGACTACGACGTTCAGCAGGCACTATCGGCAAACCTGTTGCAGATGGGAACATCGCTGGGCGCAACCATCGCGTGGGACGACATTCACACCATCGATTTTGTGTCTACCCTTCCGCAGGTTGACAAGAGCCGCATAGCGGTGATGGGCTTCTCTATGGGCTCGTTCAGGGCGTGGATGAGCGCGGCGGCAAACCCTAAGGTTGCGGCGTGCGTTGCCGTGTGCTGGATGAACACAACCGACCAGCTGATGACGCTTGAGAACAACCAGAACAAGGGCGGCTCTGCCTATTGCATGCTCATTCCGGGGCTTGTCAGAAAGATGGACTATGCCGATGTGGCAAGCCTGATTGCGCCACGCCCCGTGCTGTTTATGAACGGTGCAAACGACAAGTTGTTTCCGGTGAACGGCGTTACGCGCGCCTATCAGATTATGGACGATGCGTGGACGGCAGCCGGAGCAAAAAACAACTTCGAGAGTTTCATAAGCAACGGTCCGCACTTTTTCAGCAAAGAGATGCAGCAGAAGGCTCTTGACTTCTTCGACAAGCATCTGAAAAACAAGAAATAACGTTTTCTCTGAAAGATATTACGCCCTCGCAAGTTTCGGATTGCGAGGGCGTTTTTATAGAGTTTTCAAAATCAAATAAGGGTAAAAACAAATTTTATTCCCTGACTATTTTACAATATTCCAGCAACAATTCGTCAACCTTTGCATCACTTGGCACATAGTATACACATTGTTGGTCTGCTAAACTCATCAATCCATCAACAACGTGAAAATTGGTTAAATCCTTTACTCCGATATGCAATTCACTCACATTAGGACAATCGTATATCGATGACCTATTTATTTGTTTAAGACTTTTGGGGAGATGGATACTCTTAACCTTTGTACTGCCACATATGGCATTACTCTCAATCGCCGTAACTCCTTCTGGAATAACAAGATTATGCGTTTCTATTGCAGACGGACACTTTATCAAACTTGTCATATCTTTGTTGTACAACATTCCATCTTTTGATGCAAAATACTTGTTATCTTCTGCCACTTCTATTTTTGAAAGAGAAATACATTCATCAAGCACATAACTATTTATTATTCTTACACTTGCAGGTATGAAAATAGACTTTAGTTTAGTACAACCTTCAAAAGCATTTTCTCCTATAAAATCAACATTCGGCGAAATGGATACCGACTCCAACGAGGTACAGCCCTTGAAGGCATACCACTCTATACTTCTCACAGAATCGGGCATCTTGACAGAAGTTATATGACTGCAACCATCAAAAGCATAATTGCGGATTCTTATTATACCTTCTGGCACTACATATTCACCTACTGTATCTTGCGGCACTTCGTGCAAAGTTGTCTTGCTGTTCCGCTCATAAGGGGCTTTCTCTAAAAGATAGTAATTGTATTCTTTTTTCAGAAAGTCAACTTCACTAAGATAGCTTTCATACAAATCACTATTTTTCAATCTCTCAAAGTTGAGGCGATATAGTTCGCACAGTCTATCGGAAGGAGTCCAATCAAACGGACGTCTTTTTGTATCTGCATAATAGTGAAACAGCTCTTCAATATAATATAACATATAGGCATATTCGAATGCCGAAATATCATTATTTTCCAATATCGACGTAAAGTCAAACTCTAAACGACGAAAAAGCTTATCAAATCCAATCTCCTCACCATAACGAATAATACTCCCAAAAGTTCGTGCTTGATTATGTCCAGCTTCTTCCCCCCCATTCATAGTTTTTCTCAAAATACTCACCATAGCCAAAGAGAAAATCCCTGACTTCGTTTCGTTCTATTGCCTGTAAATATTTGTTCATACAAATCTTAGCTTCATTTTATATTTTCCCAATTAAATCCGTAGAAGAATTTAACTTTCTGGCAAAAATACTAACTATTGGGTAAAGCAACAAAAATCGGTTACACATTATATATTGAAAATATCCTAAAAAAAGTTAAAATTAACATCAGCAGAAAGACATTAGTCCATATTCAGAAGAAAAAGATATAACTTTGCGCACTGAATTAGAGACAAAAAAGAATCATGAACAAAACAATTTATTTACTACTACTTTTACTGTGCAGTACTGTAAGCCATGCGCAAGTAACTGCGCGTGTGGAATTTCCCTACCGCGAATACAAAGACACATACACCACTCCGATGGGCGAGTATGGCGTGCTTGAACAAATGTTCGACAAGAAGACACAGGACGACAAGCGATGGTTCAAAATCATGCACTACAACACCAACCTCAAACTGGTGGCAACAGACTCGATGCTGATTAGCAAGGACATGGAATTATACACCTGCGAAAGTGACAGGGAGATATGCTACAGCATACTGCGCGAGAGCGACGACTCGTTCCTGATTGTTGCCTACAACACCAACACCCACAAGACCAACGTTATTGAGGGCGAATACACGCACAAAGGCTCGATGCGCAGCCTCTGCATAGAAAACGGATATCTGGTGTTCAGCTCGACACAGAAGAAGATTGAGCGCATAGGCATAGTAAACCTGAAAAACGGCGACACGAAATACAGCGACATCCACATCGACGGAGTGCGCGACAAGAAAATCTTCATTCTCGAAAACACCATCATCGACGGCGAGATAAACTCACTCGTTAAGGTAGAAGAGAATGTCTATCTTATGCGATTCGGACTCGACGGCAGCACACGCAGCCGCATACTGCTCACAAAGGACATGAAGGAGTACATCTGCAACGCGTCGGTGTCAAAGTCGGGCGGAAAATACTTTCTTACAGGAACTTACACCAACAAGAAGGAAGGAATGGCGCAAGGCATCTATTTTGCCCAGCTCGAAGGAGACAAGTTTAAGTTCATAAAGTTCTACAACTTCCTGAACCTGAAGAACTTTACAGAATACATGAGCAGCAAGAAGAAGGCTAAGGTTGAACGACGCAAGGAGAAGGCCGAGAAGAACGGCAAGGAATACAGCCTAAACTATCACATTGCAAGCCACAAGATAATGTCGGAGAACGGCTATTACTACTATCTGGGCGAGGCTTACTATCCTACATACACCACCACGCGCGACGGCTTCGGAGGTGTCTACGCTACGTTCAACGGATATTTCTACACACATGCCATTCTTGTAAAGTTCGACAATCAGGGAAACATTGTGTGGGACAACTGCTTCAAGATGGAGCCTCGCGAAAAGCCTTTCTTTGTAAAGGCATTCGTTTCGGCAAGTCTGAAGGGCAATAACGTGAGCACCGTGTTTACCGACGGAAAGCGACTTACATCAAAGTTGTTCCGCAACTCGGACGGCGAGGTTGTAAAAGACCGTAACACCGAGATTCTGGAGACCATTGGCGACGGCGAGAGCATAAAAAGAGCCAGATACACAGACAGCATGCACTGGTACGACGAGAACTTCATAGTACACGGCAACCAGACGGTAAAGAACAGCAAGACAAACGAGCGCCGCCGTGTCAGATACATAAGCAAATATACAATCAAAGAATAATACAAGACGATGAAAACGAGCAACAGACAAGCAATCTTGCGCCTTTTTGCGATGGCAATGTTCATTGGCTTTGCACTTAGCGGCAAGGCACAGGCCTTCGACGGCGACGACGACTTCAAGCTGCACGTCGGCTATCTGAACTTCGGAAAGCAGCACGGCGGCGAATTTGGAGCAGACTACGGATTTTCCGACCATATGTCGATAGGCATTGCAGCGCGCGTGGTTGAGCCATACAACGACGAATACGGCGAGAAGAACTACGTCGACGGCATGGACGGCATTTTTACGCTAAAATATCACTTTCAGGAAACGCTGAAACTGCCTTCTAAACTCGATTTTTTCGTAGGAGCACAGGCAAGTTTCTTCGGCAGCACCGGACTGAATGCCGGCATTTGCTATAACTTCGGCGAGGTGGTAGGAATCTATGCCCGAGCCGAACGCAACCTGTTCGAAGCATGGCATATGAGACTGGAAGACGACTTTCCGTTCAAGAACAGATGGGGCTTCAGCGCAGGACTCACATTCAATGTTGATTGGTGGTAACAACAACATCCGTTAGCAGAAAGTTTTTTGGATTTAATTATGAATAGGAACCCGCCTTCGCATCATCTCCTAATGACTTGCGAGGGCGGAATTTTTTTACAAGGACTTGATTTTTGTAAATGTCGGTCTCGGTGATGCAAGAAGCCGAAGCGAGTGTCATTTTGTTAAAAAGTATTTGATATTAAATAACATACACGCCGTTTTCATCTAGTTCTATTAGCCACTTGCCGTCTTTATATATCGGCTTTATTGGGTCTACGTCGAAGATGAATTTGTCTAACTTGCGACGCTTGCGATAGATTTCGTCAAGGTCGGAGAGGGGAACATCTAAATTTGGCATTTCATACCGCATCGACCCATCTGAAAATCCAAAGAATTTTGCAGCCTCATAAGACTCCGGAGATATACAAAACAGTTTGTCATTACAAACGTTGTATGAGTGTACAAAGAACTCAAAGCCCTTATACTTGCAATATACGTTCGACTCGAAGCCTCTTGTATGGGCGATGTCTTTTATTGGCAAGAAATATTCAAAATCATAAAATTCCTTTTTGAACCCATACTTTTCTGCAAGAATCGAGTTTCTTGTAGTATACCCCCATCCTAATTCAGGATACGTGTCCATTTTCAGCAATATTCCGTCTAAAAAAGCATAGTTACACCAACGAATTATCCTTATTTCCATATTTTTATTTTATTATTTTTTTTAATATCTTTTCACCAGTTTTTTCATCTTTTACCAGCACCGCCACAAGCGTTTCTTCTTCAGCCCCTTCCGCCACTTTGTAAATATATGCAAGGAGAATTGTGTTTTCATCAATACGGCAGTTGGGTTTTAATAAAGCAAAGGCATGTATCTCTAATTTTAAGAATTTTCAAGTTTCAATTCTCAACTTTCAACTAAAAATTGTCAATTATTTTCTGCTTGCTTCCCCGTAGCTACTCCGAACCTACCCCGTACCTACCGGCTTACTTCCCCGTACCTTGAACGAATCTTGAACGTACCTTGAACGAACCTTGAACGAACCTTTCGGCTTACTTGCCGCTACCTTGCGTCTTACTTGACCCTATCTTGACCCTATCTTGACGCGATTTTCAACTTTCAAAATAAATTGTCAACTGTCCATTGTCAATTAAATTGTTTTTTCAACTTTCAACTCTCTCTAAGTTCCAATTGTCAATTGTCTGTGAATTCGGCATCGAGCAGATGACTGTTAAGAACAGCCTCAGCAAGTGTTTGTTTGTTACGCTGAAGATGCAGGATTCGCTCCTCGAGAGTTGACTCGGATACGTATCGATACACAAAAACAGGATTCTGCTGTCCCATGCGATAGGCGCGGCAGATAGCCTGCTCCTCGGCAGCGGTGTTCCACCAAGGGTCGAGCAGAAGGACATAGTCGGCGGCGGTAAGGTTCAGTCCCACGCCGCCAGCCTTTAGACTGATGAGGAAGAATGGACAGTCGGCATCGTTCTGAAAACGGTTCACAACATCCTCGCGGTTCTGCGTAGAGCCTGTCAGCTGCACGAACTTCCAGCCGCGGCGGTCGAACTCGGCAGAGACGATTTCGAGAAGATTAACGAAATCGCTGAAGATAAGAGCTTTGTGTCCCGAACTGACGATATTTTCGAGATGACAGAAGACAGCCTTCAACTTGCCCGACTCGTTTATCGAGAGGTCCGCCGGCTTGAGCGTTGAGCCTTCCTTAGTGAGTTCGGGCAAGCGCGGATGGTTGGCAATCTGGCGTATGCGCATCAGTCCGGCAAGAATGGCGGTGCTGTGCGTCGCGCTCTCGCCAGTGGTTATGATGAGATTCCGGACAGAAGATACCTGCTCGTCGTACACTTTTTTCTGCTCCGAATCCATCAGACAAACCATAAGTTCGTCGGTGCGTTCGGGAAGGTCGGTAAGCACCTGTTCCTTTGTTCGGCGCAAGATGTATGGCGCAACAATCTGCCTCAGCGCGGCGGTGCGCTTCTCCTCAATCTGCTCGTTTATAGGCTGCATATAGAGGCGCGAGAAGTCGGTAAATCCGCCAAGGAGTCCGGGATTAAGCACTTCCATGAGCGACCACAAATCGCCCAGCGAATTCTCTATCGGAGTGCCCGAAAGCGCAAGGCGATGCTCGCTCTGCAACTGCGTTACGGAGTAATAGAGCTGCGACGTGCGGTTCTTGAAGTTCTGCGACTCATCGAACACAACGTAGCCAAACGGCACGGTTTCGAGAAAATCGACATCGTTGCGCAGCGTGTGATAGGTTGTGATAACCACGTCCCAACGCTGCATGGTCTGTTGCTTTGCCTTTCGCTTATATTCGGGGCCTGTATAGTCGAGCACGTTGATGCTCGGCGCAAATCGGCTTATCTCAGCCTTCCAGTTGTAAACGAGCGATGCCGGAGCAACGATGAGCGACGTTTTGTAAAGCTGATCGGGCGCAGGCGCGCTGAAAAGGTCGTTCATGCCATCGAAAGCCACCGAATAGAGCGTTTTTCCTTCCATATAGTTAAGCAGAAGGGTTATTGTCTGGAGCGTCTTTCCCAAGCCCATATCGTCGGCAAGACACGCACCGCAGTTGTATTGCTGAAGGCGGTACATCCATCGGTAGCCCTCGGTCTGATACGAGCGCAGTTCGGCTTTCAGGGCAGACGGAACGAGCGCATCGGCAATCTCGTCGACGGTGTCATCGGTCTGAAGGTCGGTCTGCCCCCACGCGCTGCGGTGCACAAGCAGTCCGCCGCGCTTTCCACGGCGCGCCACGAGCATCGCCTTGGCATACTGCGCCATCAGTTCGTCGGAAATGATGAAGATGTCGCCCTCGGGCATCAGATATTCGGGATTATCGTCGAGAATATTCTCGCGTATGTCGCCGATGGTTATCGTGCGTTTGTCGTCGAGCCTGATGGTGAGATGCAGTTCGAACCAGTCGTTAAGTTTGCTGAAGCCCTGCTCAATCTTGAAATCGCCAAGAAAGACTTGAGGCGACATTCTCTTCTGAATAAGAGCCACGCCGGCTGCCGCAAGTGCCTCGCGATTGTTTCTGTACCACTCCATGAGTTGGCACCACTTGTTGCGCTGCGGCATGTAGTCTAGCTGAAAGAATGTGCCTTCGGCCGGCGTGCAGCCAAGTGCCACAACGGCATCGGTAGCCGCCTGCTCCTTGTCGAACTGACGGTCGATACAGAGGAATCTGAAACTCTCGTCCTGCTCCTTGAACGACACGAAACGCTTCTGCACATTGCCCGTGTAAACAATGTGGTTGTTGTACTGAAAGCAGAGTTTCAGCGTTGGGTCGCCCTTCTTGCTGCGGTTAAGTATGATGAACGATTTTGGCTCAACCTCCACGTTGTCGAGTTCGAATCCCGACACATCGAGGTCGGCATCTGATACGTTTTTCCAGATGAACTTACGGAAATATTCCCTCTCGGTGCGCGACGGCACCATGATGGCTTCCTTTGCAAGAAAAGGCTTCACTCTCTTGCCCGAGAAACCTTCGGGAAGGGTGAAGACTCGCGTGTCGTCCTCGAGCACCAGTCCCGGCTCTTCGTTTAGCACCACCCACTTGCATTGGCTTGGCGTGCATACGGTGTGCTCGTCGTCGGGATACTCAAACTGAAGGACGTACTTCGTTGTCTCCTCGCCTTTGTGAAAGCCGATGAGAGGATTCAGTTCGTCGTTAAGAGTTAGCTGTTTATCTATATAAATGCCATCGATGTGCTTTCGTCTTACGAACATTGGCACGCCAAGGGCGAAAGCCGTCTCGATGCACTTTCCCAGTTTGGCATCGGCATAGTTGTGTACGAATTTTCGGGCGGCATCGTCTGCCTTCTCCTCAAAATCAGTCTGACGGCGAAACTTCTTCTTGTCGGCGAAACTGTTGTAGAGTGCCGCCGGATTTATTGAGTTGCACATCTGCACAAGTTGCAGTTCGTCTTCGGTAAGAGCCTCATCGTTCTCCTTCGGACTGCCTTTTATCTTATAACTTATCTCATCTGCCACCGCCATCTGTGGCTGAATTGTCCATTCAATCCACGGAGCCGAGGGCGTTAAAACCATAATCAATCTCTCCATTATTTACTTAAATGCAAATGTTCACTTTTTCGTTGCTTGGCAAGAAAGGCATCAGAAATGCCTTATCTGCAAGTACTTGTTTATCATATCGACCGACAGATTGTCGGGCGTTGTGTAAACGGTGTCGATGCCCATCTGGTGCATCTTGGCAATGAGGTTCTTCTTCTCGTCGATGAAGCGTTCGGCAAGCAGTCGCTGGAAATATTCCTCTTCGCTTACCGCCTTGCCGTCGGCAAAAGTGCGCAGACTGCTGTCGGCAAATATCACGACAACAAGTCTGTGGCGTTCGGCAATCTGTCGCAGATACGGCAACTCGCGCTTCATGGTGTGGGCGGTGGCGAAGTTGGCGTAAAGAATTATCAGACTGCGCTTTGTAACCTTAGAGAGAAAATGCACGGCAAGAGCCGAATAGTCGCTCTCCGAGAAGATTGTCTGCTGGCGGTAGAGGCTGTCCATCATGCGGTGCATCTGAACCATTCCCCTTGCCGGCGGCAGAAAGGTGTCGAACTGGTCTGAGAAGGTTACGAGTCCAGCCTTATCCTCCTTCTTCACGGCAACGTAAGAGAGTGCCAGAGCCGAGTTTATGGAATATTCGAGAAGCGACATCTTGTCGAAACTCTGCTGCATCATTCTGCCTTTGTCGATGATGCAGTAGATGTCTTGCGAGCGTTCCTGCTGATATACGTTCACTTTCAGTTGGGCAGTTCGGGCACTCGCCTTCCAGTTTATGTTGCGGTATTCATCGCCGATAACGTAGTCTTTAATCTGCTCAAACTCGGTATCAACGCCCACGCGCCTTACTTTCTTTATTCCGTATTCGCGAAGATTACGGCGGATGGCAAGAAAGGCGTAGTTCGAAAGGCGTGTGTACGACGGATACACCTTTACCGTCTGACTCTCGCCCACAGTGAAGCGGCGCATAACCAGCCCAAGCGGCGAGGTGAAGAAGATGCGTATGCGGTCGAACTTATACTCGCCGCGCCTCTTCGGAACAACGGTGTAACCGAGCGTCTTTTCCTCGGCGGCGGCAAGGCGGCAGGTTAACATAAGGTTGCGCAACTGAAACTGCACGGGAGCCTCATCGATAACCTCAACACCCACCCTGAACGGATAAGGGTTGCAGAACGATATCAACACTTGGTTCTCGTCGCCGTTGCTGAAGCGTTCGGCACACTCGCGCCGTCCGCTCATCTCGCCGTTGCGCCTGTACATCTGCCAGATGTCGAAGCCCACAATAATCCATGCTAGCCCGAAAACAATCTTGGCAAGCACAAACAGCGGACTGTAGATGTAGGCGACAACGAACAGAAGCACTATCAGCCACGCCGCAATATAGAATCGTTTTGTAAAAAACAGCGACATCAAAAACTATTTTGGAACTTCAACTTTGTCGATAAGTCGTTTGATAACCGTAACCACTCCCAAGCCTTCCATCTCGGCCTCGGCATCGAGCTGTATGCGGTGCTGAAGAACGTACGGAGCAACGAACTTAATATCCTCAGGCGTAACGAAATCGCGTCCCTGAAGCATGGCATAAGCCTTTGAGCTCTGCATAATTGCTATTGATGCACGAGGCGATGCTCCGAGGAATACCGACTTGCTTACTCGTGTCTGCTGAATAATCTCGGCAATATAGCGCAGAAGCGATTTGTCGAGGTAGATTTCATCAACCAGCTTGCGGAACTTCAGAAGTTCGTCTTTGGTAAGTATAGGCTGAACGTTTTCGAGTTTTACGGAGATATTGCCTGCCTGATGGCGTTCCATTATCTGCACCTCATCGTCTACCGACGGATATCCAACGGTAATCTTCATCAAGAAGCGGTCAAGCTGAGCCTCGGGGAGTTTGTACGTTCCTTCCTGCTCAACAGGGTTTTGCGTTGCGATGACGGTGTAGAAATCGCCCATCTCGTAGCTGTTGCCGTCGATTGTAACCTGACGCTCTTCCATCACCTCGAAGAGGGCAGCCTGAGTCTTGGCAGGCGCACGGTTTATCTCGTCGACAAGCAGAATATCGCTGAAAACCGGTCCGCGATGAAAACTGAACTCGCTCTTCTGCATGTTAAACACCGTTGTTCCGAGAATATCGCTCGGCATGAGGTCGGGCGTAAACTGCACGCGCTTGAACTGCGCATCTACCAGACGTGCAACGAGACGCGCTAGCAGCGTCTTGGCAACACCCGGAACGCCCTCGAGCAGCACATGTCCGTTGGCAAGAATGGCGGTGAGCATGATATCTACCGTCTCTTCCTGACCGACGATGATGTTGCCGATATTCTCCTTCAAATGTTCGAATCTCTGAGCAAACTCCTCAAGGTTCACTCTGCTTTCAAATATTTCTTCCATATTGTTTATCAGTCTAAATTCTTTTCTATTTCTTTAATTATTTCGATGTATTCAATTATGTCTTTTTTTGCCGAGATTGTCCGCGCATCCTGACTGTACTCGCGAATGAGAATAAACAGTTTGGCAATGCGGTCTTTCCTTATTCCGGTAATGACGTAGAGTCGGTTTATCAAATCAGAGGCCTCCATCTTGTCAACATCCCAGCCGTAGCGGCTCTGAAGCGTTGACTTCAGTTTGTCGTACTTCTTCATCAGGAACGGAACATGATATTCCTGATGATAGTAGAACGTGCCGAGAACCTTGGCAAACTGAAGCGTTGTGTCCTCGTCAATCTTATACACAGGGATAGCCTTCATGCGGCGGCGCGAGTTGAATACCATGTAAACAACCAGCAACCCCAGAATGATGTAGAATGCCCATTTAAGCGGCGGCTGCGACATGATGTACTTAAAGTCGCCGTCCTCTTCTTCCATCACGCTTTTTTTGTTCTTTTCTTCGTGCAGGCGATACAGTTTTCTGCCTTTGAAGAACGACGACATGTATTCCGACAGTTTGCGCGCGTCGGAGTCCATAACGCTGTAGTTTGTAAAGACGAGCGGCATCGTAGTCACAATAAGCTTTCCTCCGTTAGGATACTCTCTGAGGCATGCCGTCGTAAGAGTGTCGCTGGCAACGCATATCGGCTTGAAACTATTGTCGTAATATTTGATACTGCTCTGACACAAAAAACTGCGAAGCTTCGTCTTCTGTCCGTTGCCGAACGTTACGGTTCGGTCGTAAGTCTGAACCTCGGCAGCAGTTGCATCCTTGTAATCTGTAACCGAATGGTAGTCTACACTCCTGATATCAACTCCATGAGGATCGGCTTTGGGAGGCATCTTGGCTCCTACAGGAACAACATCATCGCCTCCATCAATAATAACGACCACCGCGCCTTTCTTTGCCAGATTTTTATATGTGCCCCACTCCTCATCTTCGAGCCAATATCCATAGGCTGTACTACCAATCAGAAAAGCACTTTCGCTATGCTTTACTTTCTTTGGCAAGCCGTATGACTGAACGACTTTCTGTCCCAAAGCCTCGCCTACGATGCTGTCGTACAGAGCCACGCCAAATGGCTCGGTACACTTTGGCGACGGCTGATATTCGTCCCAGTCGAATCGCTGAATACGCTTGCCAAGCCAAAATATCAAGGCAAGCACCAAGGCAAGCAGAAGGGCTTTTGCAATGGTCTGCAACGTGTTTTTGTTCATCCTCTACCTCCTTTCAGCACCAAGTCCGACAAACGTTTAGCCTCGTCGTACATCTGTATGGTTGCGGTATATCCGCCATACCTTACTTTCATAAACAAGTTTGTAAGCGTTTTGAAATCAACATTCTTCATTTCATACACATATTGCGTAGGCGTTTTGTAAGGCTCCCACGCAATGCGGTGCGAGTCGTGCAGCGTTCTGAGCACCGACAGGTATTTAAGGCGTATGCATTGCATATAGTTGCCTTCCTTTTCCATCTGCAAAATAAGGGCTTCGAAGTCTATGCCGTAGATTGTGTCTTCCTCCGGGATTTCTACGGGTTTCTTCTTCAGGCTGCCCAGCTTCAGGTGGTAGACCAAGAAGGTGGTAATTCCAACCAGAAGGAAGATGCCGATAATCCATAACACAATGGTAAAGAAGTCTCCTATTCTTTTTTCGGTCAGATTGTTATCCTTTTCCTTAATCTCCGGCTTCAGTTTTGTCTTTCCGAGTTCGCGGTTGTAGTCGTACTCCTCGGTCCAGCCATCTATAATCTTTTCGTTAAAAACGAGAGTCTTTCCTTCATTCATACCAATCAGAGATTATCAAAATTCTTCAGGGTTCGGTTAAACGAAACGTTGTCTACCCTCTCTACCGCCGAGCCATACTGAATTACTCCGGCAATGGCAATAAATAGGCAGTAGACCATAAACGCCATTACGCTTAGAATGGTTGTCAGGCAGCACATTAGTTCGAACATAAAGTCTGTGCCCATGTCGCGCAGCATAACCATCTTCAGGTCGCCCAGAACATACAGCGGAATGGTGAACACGAACGGCAGCATAAGCCCCAGAATAGATATCGCCAAAACAAATCCTACAGAGCCTGTAAGTTCTTCGACAACGAGTTTGAACACACGGCCTGTCGAAACATACTTCTTATCACCCTCGAACAAAGCCACGCATACCGAAATGTTATAGAACAACAGTACCGTAGACTGCGGAGTAAGGCTCAAGAACATCAGCAAAACTCCAACCCAAACTTCCCTGATATTCAGCAAGATGGCAGCAAACGCACACCAAAACACAATGGGTACGAGCGTTTGTGGCAGAACACGAGCCAACAAGCGCCAGTCGGCATTGCGTATGTCAATCTCGTCGGCACTCTTCTCGCCATCGAAGAAAGGCTTCAGCACAACCAACATTACCGACGACGCCACGCACGAGCAGAAGCACAGCAGAATGGCAAAGACAAAGACAATTGCGCCATCATCGGCATCGATTAAATAAAAACTGTCGAAAATGTTGGCTTCCTGCTCCCTGTCTACAACATAATAGAGATAGATGCCCAGCAATACCGGCATCCACAAAAGCCACTTGCCCACCTTCACTATGTTTCTGAAGTTAAGGCGGAGCACGTTGTTAAACTCGTTGAACTTGTCGGTAAAGTCGCGTTCAGTTATCAGTATGAATTTCTGCATTATGTACTTTTACAGGTAGATATACAAAATAAAGTAAGATGAGAGCCATAGTTCCGAAGATGATGGCAAGGTTTACTGGCAGAGCCATATCCTTGTCGGACAACCGTGTTATGTAACTCTCGATAAACGATGCGAAGAAGAAGAACGGAACGAGCGCAACCACAATCTTAACGCTGCTGCGCGCGCCCATTACGAACGACGTGATGCGCGGATAAGAGCCCGGAAAGAGCCAGCCAGAGCCAAGGGCCAGTCCTGCTCCACCCGATATTATGATGCTCGAAATCTCTACCACTCCGTGAAGCCATACCGCCTTCAGGCAGTTAACCAGTTCGCCGTGCTGCGAAAAGAGCGTGATGAACGCCCCGAGCATGACGCCGTTCTTTACCATTATGAATCCGGTGTAGAAACAAGTAAGCACGCCGCTGACAAACGCCAAGATGGCAACCTTGATGTTGTTTAGCGCAATTAACCAGAAGCTCTCGTATGCTCCGCCCGAACCATAGACAGCCATAGGCGCGCCCTTCTCTATATTTTTGAGCGACATCTCAACATAATCCTTACCCAAAATCGTAGTCTCGTCGGCAAGGTTATACTGCGACAGCACACCCACGGCTGTGGATATGACAAATATTACTATGGATATGAGCATGAACTTGCGGTTGCGGTACATCTCAAGCGGCACGTCATGACTGAAGAATCTGACAAGCGACGAGAGTTTGTGCTTGCGCTTGCCGTAAATACGGTTGTGAAGCCGCAGCGTAAGACAGTTAAGATAGTCGGCAAGGTCCGAATTTGGATAGTGCGTAAGAACGAATGCCAAATCGGCCGAGAGTCCTTCGTATGCCTCGACAATAGTATCAGGAGACTTAATCTCTTTCTTTAAGATTTTTTCGGCTATGAGCCACTTCTCCTTGTTTTTCCGAATAAATTGAACTTCTTTCATTTACGATTTGTTATTGCAAAGTTAGCAAAAAACAACAGATTAAATTAAAAAGATTGATATTTTTAACTATTTTTGCAACAATTTATCTAAAAAGGCTATCAGATGTATAGTAAAAACGTAATAACAAACAGTCAGTTCATACGCCTGAGACTTGTCCCGGCAAGCGTTGCGCAGAGAATTTTCGCACGCATCATCGACTGCATCATAGTATCATTCGCATCTTCCACACTGATGGGTGTAACAGCAATCTTGTCAAGCATAACCAACGACTATGTAACGTATAGCGTCATATTCCTCAACCTGCTGCCGTTCCTCTACCCACTCATTGCCGAGGTTTTCTGGAACGGACAGACCTTGGGCAAGAGTTTCATGAAGATTCGCGTTATAATGGCTGACGGCAACGCCCTTACAACAAGCGCGGCGATAGTGCGCTTTCTGCTCTTCTTTGTCGATGCGTATTTCTTCCTTATCGGACTCATCTTCATGTTTACCAACAAGAGCCACCAGAGAATAGGCGACATGGCAGGCGGCTGCATCGTTATTTCAGAAGAGGATTTTGCCAAGTACAACATGGTGGTAAAGGAGATGAGTTTTACCGAGGGCGACTATACGCCTACGTTCGAGTTTGCAAAGAATATGACTTGGGGACAGATTTCGTTCATCAACAACACGTTGCACAAGTTCGACTCAAACTACATAAGCAACATAACCACATTGGCACAGACAATAAAGAAGAAATACAACGTTGAAAACACCACAATGTGGCCTAACGCTTTTCTGAAAACGATTATAAGAGACTATAACTACTACAACCGTGAAATTGGCATTTAACATAAAACGATGCGGACTGTTTCTCGGTCTGCTTGGCTCTATTGCCGCGGCTATGGCGCAGAATACGGCAAAACTGCGCAACGGCGACCTTCTGTTCTGCTGCGCCAACATGAAGACGGCAAGCAGTTTCTCGCGCTCCATTGTGGCATCTACCAAAGGACGCGGCTCTAACGACATAAACCATGTTGCCATTGTGTGCATTGAGCGCGGCGCAACATTCATCATCGAGGCTACGGGCGACAAGGGGGTGTGGATGTGTCCGATAGACACGTTCATTTCTCGCGCTCCAAAGGCTGACGACGGCACGCCTCTACTGCTGCACGGCAGGATAAAAGGCAACGTTGACATCAGCACATCGATAGCCAACGCCAAGAGCCGCATCGGACTGAAATACGACCGTTTGTTCAGCAATACCGACGATGAGTTCTACTGCTCCGAACTGGTTCAGAAATCGTTTGTCGATGGCAAGGGAGGACTCATCTTCGAGCCAATCCCTATGTCGTTCCACGATGCCAACGGCACAATCCTGCCCTACTGGACAGAATATTATGCCAAAAGGGGCTTGGAAGTGCCCGAGGGAAAGGACGGCAGCAATCCGGCAGCACTGTCAAGCCACAAGAGAGTTAAGATATTGGGAAGAATTCAGAAGACAATTCACAATGGAAAATTGAGAGTTGAAAATTGAAAATTGAAAGTTCTTGGCTCATTGATGATTCATAACGAACAATTACAACGCTAAATATCCCTTTGGTAAATACAAAATAGTGGGTAGGAAGAAGGTAGGAAGAAAGTAGGAAGAAGGTAGGAAGAAAGTAGAAAGAAAGTAGAAAGAAGGAAGGAACATTCAAGGTATATGGAAGGTATATTGAAGATATAGGGAAGATATAGGGAAGATATAGGGAAGATATACGCAAGGTATAGCCAGAGTAGGTCATGAGTAGTCTAAAAGTTTAGAATCCCGACATCGTACAGTTGACGAAAAATCCCCCACATTCTAATCCATGCAAGCCCACAAGAAAAGTTGCAAATTATTTTGTTTTCTGGGATAAAAATAACTACATTTGCAACAAAATGGATATTGGTTGTTGTCTTTGTTGCATCATTCCAATAGCATTTGAATATCATCAAACAAAAACTGATTTTTAAATTATGAAAAAACATCATAAACGTCTACTAATAAGAGAATGCATAGTTCTTGTCATTTTGTGTAGCGCATGCAACTTTTTGTTTGCGCAGAAACTTGATGGAAGATACAGCGGAGACTACGGAGAAATAATCATTTCTGGTGATACGCTTCTGTTCAAGAGCCATAAAACGAGCCATTTTCCCCCTTGGTGGGAATTGGACACTATTGCAAAGTGTTCTGTAACAAAAATAAACAAGTATCTGCTGGAAATAAACTCAGTTACTGACGACTTGTATGACACATGGTCTATAGAACAAAGCCATGAAGACAGAAGCGATGACTCAATAAAGATAAATTTTATCATTCCGTACAATTTGGGGGATTTGGAAATAGGCGTATATACAGGTCCACATTTTAAAGAATTCAAAAACAATAATTACGAGAAATCAGTTACGATTCCCAAATGCGATGACTTTGCCTTTGATATAATGCCAACAAGAAATTTGATAGCACACGGATTTGTCGTTACATACGGAAGAATCATATTAAGTTCGTCAGAATTGTCTTCTGAAGATTTTGCAATAGAACAAGGTAAAAACCGAATAGACGTCAAAATTCCAACGTTAGACGACTACTTCTTTGTAAGATATTTTCTCTATCACGAATACGTCTATGTGAAAGGCGATGAATTGCATTGGAGAGACAGAATCTATAAAAAGAAGAAATAGCGTGTCCAAATCAGCCGAATTTCCGCGCTCAACCAGTAGTCGCTTGCAACCGAAGGAAAGCAAGAATTCGGCTGAGAAAAAACAGTCCCACAGTTCCGCCGAATTTCCAAATTCGGCTGAGAAAAAAATCGGGAGTTTGCAACTCCCACCGCTAATTTTTTATGGGTATGAAAACAAAATATTATAAATTTCTATTTTCTATGTTACAGAATTCGAGAATTCGACTTAGTGCGGTACGTTTCCTATTTATCTTTATGATATTATCATATTGTAATTCTGCATATTCACAAAACAGAATAATAAAAGGTATTGTTGTTGACGAATATGACTTGGAAGCACTTATTGGCGTATCTATATTGATAAATGACAGCATAGATGTTGGTGTTACTGGAGTCGATGGGTGTTTTAATTTTGAGACATCGTTACCTGTCTACAAACTATCTTTTGGCTATGTGGGGTGTGAACGTGCTGACCTTATGTTGTCGGAAGACTGTAATAATATTGAGGTGGTAATGATTCTTGATTCTACTTATGATTATATGTCTTTACGTAAGATAAATAAAGAAAGACGAAAATTGTATAAGCAGCTTCCATTTCTGCATAAGAAAGCGTATGAAAAAGGTATATTTCAGTCTACTGAACCTTGCTATACGCGGGAATTTGTAGAGTGGACAAAGGAGCGCGTGCCATAAACACCATTCATGTTCTGCCGAATTTCCGCACTCGACCAGTAGTCGCTTGCTACCGAAAGGAAGCAATAATTCGACAGCATCAAGAAACGGGAGTTTGAAACTCTCACCGCCATAAAAGAGCATGAATACAAATCCCCATTTCAACAAAAAAAGAGCGCATCAAAAGTCGGTAAAACCTGATGCGCTCCATGCCTATCAAAAAACAATCTATTTACTTTTTCGTATAAGTTACACTGTCTGAATCTGTGATTTTGTTGTCAGTTTTCGAATACTTCATCTCGACAGTTTTCTTATCCTTTTCTACATCATACCATTTACCCTTTGTAGGGTCCCACTCTTCGAACTTATCGAAGGTTATGATAATTTTATCATCCTTCTCGATGTAAGTACCTGTCTGACGATTTTTCAACTGATAAGAACCAACTTCGAGCACGCTCTCCTCTGAGCAAGTACCATCAGAATTGAAAATCAGAGTCTCAGCCATTTTGTTCTTCGTGCCCTGCCATGTTCCTACGATAGCAGAGACCTCTTCTTTCTTTACATCATCGTCGTCATCGCTGCCGCACGATGCAAAACTCATTCCCATAAGTGCTACAACCATAAAGGTAAGCACGCTCCAACAAAGATTTTTTACTCTCATAATTACAATTATTTAATATTTTTAATCAGTTACTTTTTAGTAAGAACGACAGGCTTTTCAATCTTCTTGCCATTTTCCTCGGTAAAGGTGAGTTTCTTCTTCGACATAGAAATTGTCATTGAAGAAGTCTCCTTACTACCTTCCATATCAAACCATGTATCATCTGAAAGCGGCATGCCCTGTTCGAACTTTGTCCAGCTCATGGTAAGTTTGTTATCCTTCAGCACATAAGTTCCAGACTTACGAGTCTTTACCTTAAAAAGAACAGCGTTCTTCTCGCTCACCAATGTACACTTGCCATCAGCGTTAAAGACGTATGTCAAGCCACCTTCGTCATTCTCGCCCTGCCATGTTCCAACGATAGCCTCGGCTGGATTTGTTACTTCATCATCGTCGTCATCGCTGCCGCACGATGCAAAACTCATTCCCATAAGTGCCACAACCATAAAGGTAAGCACACTCCAAAAAAGATTTTTTACTCTCATAATTACAATTGTTTATTTTATAAATTTTAGATATCTGAAAACAAGTTTCAGGTCATTTCTTTAAAATTATAGAACTCGCACACGATACAAATTATAAAGGCATCTGTATGCAGTCCATCCCTCAAACCAAAAGACTAATATCACACGATTTTGAAAGACGCGGCAAAAGTAACACAATTAGAGAAACACACCAAATCTTAGGTGATTATTTAATATTTTTTAAGTATTTATTGCACTTTTTTAACATTACGCCTCATTGCGCGAAAATTCTTGCTTTTCTTCAAAAAGAAATCAACCCAAGCCGAATGTTTTTTCACGAATCGAGCCAATGTTTTACCGCGCTCACCTTGTCTTTGCTGACAATTATCTCGACATCGGGAAAGGCTGTCATGTGAATACGCATCTTACCAAGAAAATGAGTTGACAGTTTGCTTACGCCTGCGGCACTGACAACAAACTGGCGGTTTACGCGCATAAAACGCTTTGGGTCGAGCTGGTTCTCGGCTTCCTCGAGAGTCATGTTAAGAACATGCGTCTTACCGGCGATGGTGCAAAGTCGCACAACACTGTCGCGAATGGTTATGTGGCTCACCTCGCCCACAGGGATAATAAGAAACTCGTCGGCACGATAAGGAATCAAGAAGCGTTCGCGGTAGCGTATTGTCTGACTCCTGACCGACTGCAACAACTGCGCAATGGCATCGGTTGTTGACGGAAAGGCAGAAGACTGCGAGTTGCTGACAGGCTTTACCTTTTCCAGAGCCACCCTGAGTTCGTCTGCATCGACAGGCTTTAGCAGATAGTCGATGCTGTTGAACCGAAAGGCTTGCACGGCATAATGATCGTATGCCGTGGTAAAAATGACGGGGATTGACGACGGCGCGGTGCGAAGCCCCTCGAAACTCAACCCGTCGCCCAACTGAATGTCGGACAGAATCAAGTCTACATCGGCATGGCTGGCAGCAAAAAACGCCTTAATCTCGGCATTACTCTGCGCCACACCAACAATATCGTGCTCCCCTTCGAGCATCCGTCGAAGACGGTCGGCACTACTCTGCTCGTCTTCGATAATAAGTATTTTCATTTTTCTGTCTTTACCAATATCCATACACAATCACAGCTGGCTTCGAATTATCCGAAAATTCCATGCTTATGTACCAGTCATTACGACCTTCCCTACATTTCGGAACTCTTCCGCCATCCCCATATCTCGCTTGAAAACGATACCGATGCTCATCCTCTTTCAGCCAGCGTTTTTCAGTCTTTCCACTGTCCTGCTCAACCATCTTATTAACTTTCTCGATAAAGGCTTTCGATGGCAGACAGTCGAACTCAACAATCAGACTGTCGTCATAATCGCCATGGATATCCATAGAAGAGTCTTCGATATACTTTTTCATCTTGTAGCTTGGCAACTCCATCCCAACCACATCCTCCATGTCTTTACTATTCTCAAACTGAGGAGTTGCCGAGCATCCAGCCAAGAGTCCAGCCACGGCACAAATTGCAATAAAATTTTTGTTCATTTTTCTGTCTTTATCAATGGTATTGTTACACGATATTCTTCCGGAGTATCGATTATCTCTACTTTTTTACGAGTAAGAAGCCGATAGCGTTCAACAATGTTATGCAGACCGACGTTGGCAGAAAGACTGCGAGAGGCCGCATCTGCCAACAGGATTGGCTGCTTGCGGTTGCAGACCACGATGCCACGCTCGGTGCAAGAAACATCTATTACAAGCGGACGGGCCAGCGTGTGCTCGTTGTGCTTTATGGCGTTCTCGATAAGCATCTGCAAGGCGGCCGGCGGCAGACTTCCCTGCAAGCCTGAAACCTCGGGCGCGATGCAGACCTTTATGCCGTCGCCAAACCGCTGCTGCAACAGCGCAAGATACTGGCGCAAAAACTCAAGTTCCTCGCGCAGCGAAACCGTGCTGTGGTCGAGGTGCGAAAGAGTGTATCGGTACACCTTCGACAGATTCATAAGATAAGCCGAGGCACGCTTTGAATCAACCTCGATAAGGTCGGCAAGGATGCTGAAGTTGTTGAACACGAAATGCGGACTGAGCTGGTTCTCCAGAGCCTGAAGGCGGAACTTGTCGCGCTCGCGCTCGGCCTTCTCGTACGACCGCCAGTAATAGATGGTTGAAAAGAGCGTGAAGAGGCAGCACATGGCATAGTCGAACAGCATCTCAACAGGGCGGAAAGGCCACTCCTTCTCGAGCTGTCCGCGCAGTTCGGCATCGACCACAAACCAGAAGACGTAATAAAGCAGCAGCGCTCCCAGCGAGAGCACCGCCACCACAAGCATTCTGTGCAATATCTTTCTAATCATCGGCGTTTCTTTCTCTGAGGTAAAGATACGTCATTTTTCTCATCATCATACTTTTTTCCGCCAAATTTGTAGCTTATACCTACCGAAATGTTCTTTATCGGCTCGCGCATACACGATGAAGAGATGAAATCCTTGCCCTCGCTATACTGCTTCCACAACAGATTTCCGCCATGTCCTATGCCAGTTGTTCCCGAAAGCGTTACGCTCCACTTGTCGCGGCAGAACGACTTGGCTATCGAGGCCGAGCACATTGCCATACCCGAATCCCAGCCTTGCAGCGTGTATTCGCGCGTCATCAGTTCAAGATTCGCGCTCAGTTTCAGGTTCCAAGGCAGATTCTGCTGAATGCCGTAGTTTGCGCTGAACGCCCATCCGCTGTTGTGAGCGTCGAGAGCCTTGCTGCGTAGGTCGGCATACCCAGCCTCGGCATTCAGGAGCATTCGCGTTGAACCTGTCATACTCCAGTTAAGATAGAGATTGAGGGCAGTCTTGTTGTTCTTAACCACATTGCCGAAGGTAGTATTCAGCAATCCGTCGCGATAGAACGAATATTGCTGAATGGCGTTGGAAGAGAGCGAATGGCGCAGCGTGGCATTCATCGAGAACCGACTGCCGCTGAGCGAATAGACGAGCGCGAGGTTATGCGTCTTTTCGGCATCGAGCTGAGGATTTCCGTACGATACTGCCGACGGATTTGAGCGGTCTCTGTAAGGGTCGAGTTCCTCTATTCCGGGGCGACGGATGCGCAGGTTGTAGTTCAGTCCGATGTTCTGGCTCTCGCCGAGCGATGCCGTGGCGCTAAGGGCCGGCACAAGCAGACCGTAGTCAAGCTGATAATCGTGCTGATTGCCAAGAAGATGACGGGTTTTCTGCCATGTATGTTCGTATCGCACGCCGGGCTTCACGTTAAGCCACCCGAAGGTTGCCTCATACTCGCCATACAGAGCCACAATACCCTGCCGCTGCCTGTAATGCACCGCATCGCCGCTGTTGTCGGCACGCTCGTCGGCTGAGTTGCTTGTGTTGCGCTCCATGGTGAGTTTCGCACCGGTGTTGAGCCTCATCTTTTCGGTAAACGGAATAACAAAATCGGCAAGCAGATGATTGCTCATGTTCTTCTCCCTGACTTTCGATACGCGCGAGCTCACGCCAGCCGTGTTTTCAGAACTGAAGCCGAAGAAATCGTCGCTGTTGTCGGTCCTCGTCGGATTGTGCGAGAACTGGTATGTAAGCGTCATGCTGCCCTTGTTATCAAGTCCGAAGAAGTGTTGATAGGCAAGATTTCCGTCGTACGACGTATTCTTCATCCTGTTGTCGAGATGATTACTGAAACTGAGTCCGTCGCCGTACATTCCGCCGCTGTACAGATAGTTTGGCGTGCCATTGCTGCTCATTCCGAAGCAAGTGGCTGAAAGCCCCAGATGCAGCGACGACAGCGAATCGAGCTGATAGCCCATGCTAAGTTCGCCCATCATGAACGGCATGTGAAAGGGACTCCTGCCCCAGCTTTTCATCGTCACGGGCGATGTGCCCTTCTGCGTGAGCGACGACTCCTCCTCGCCACCCTTGTAATAAGTGTAGTCGCCCATCATATTCAGGTCGAACGAGAAACGGTTGCGCTGTCCGCTGATGCTGGCATCCATGCCCCAGTTGTTGGTGCTTGCCGTTGCGTTCACGCTGCCGCTCAGTTCCCGAACCTTCTCCGTAAGGTTCTTTTTCTTCTTCGTGGTTATGTTCAGAACGCCGCCCACGCCCTCAACGTCGTAGCGCGCGCCGGGATTGGTAACGACCTCGATGCTCTGCACGCTGCTTGCCGGCATGTTGCGGAAGACCTGCGACGGATTGCGCGTTATCATAGTGTTGAGCCGTCCGTCAACATACACCTTGAACTCGCGCGAGCCGTTCACCGTGATGTTGTTCTTGCCGTCAACCGTAACCATAGGTACTTTGCGCAGCATCTGCAACACCGTCTGCGTCTTGGCATCTACATCATTCTTAACCTGATAGGTCATCTTGTCGGTTCTCATGCGCACCATGGGCACATGCGCCACCACGGCCACCTCATCGAGGCTTGCCTGCGCATCAATCCACGAAAGCGTGTCGGCAATCTGAAAGGTCGAATCATTCTTTGTCTGGGCACTTGCCGCAACCGCCGAAACAAGCGCAACGTACAAACAGTATAGGCTTTTTCTCATCTTTTTACTTTATACTCAAGAATTTTACTTTTCTGCATTTCCGGGTGTAAAGTTACGGTCTTTTCCTTAGTGATAAAAGAGGAAAAGCAGTGAAGCGGAGTTTTTAGGCAGCGAACCGACTTTTACGCCAGTTGGAAATAAAAAAGCCATCTTCGCCTATATCACGAAATGACTATTCAGAATGACGCTGAAAGCGTCACCTCTCAGTAACCGCAGCATCCATAGGATCTGCGGACAGAAATGATATGAAATTTTTCGACCCTGAAAGCGGTCGCCCGTTACGATAGATGGGGCACTCCTTCAGAGTACTTATTGTTATAAGTATTGTAACTTTTTAGAATCAACAAATTATACGTAATAAGAGTAAGAGATGTATTGAATTTTCCCGAACTTGCAAAGGATGATGATAAAAAAACTTGCCCACACCATTCTGATGAAAAGCGTGAGCAAGCCGTTGATTTCAAGCTCATACATAAGATTTACAGGATGGTCAAATTTCCATCTACAAATCCTACAGCAATTCCTTTATATTGTTTTAATTTCTGAGCGAATCGACCTTGTTCAAGATACTTTCTTACCACATTCTCCACCTCTGTCAGAATTTCTTCCCAGACGGCATTTTCTTGCCAAACAATAGGATTATCGCGATTTGAAAAAACCTCATCACAAGCCCAATCCTCATCTTCCTCATCAAACGTACTTGCGCCAATAAGTTCAACACTCCAATTAAAATCACCATCTTCGTATATGTTGAAGTTAAACGCTACAACATCATCTGGGATTTCCGCACTCAACGTTTGGTCGAGCCATTTCTCAAAAGCAACATAATCCAAACCTTGATTCGCTTTATTTTTCTTAAAGAAATTGAAAATACTCATAATTATTTCATACAAAAAAGCATAGCCCGCTGGGGACTATGCTCTCAAAATCTTAGTGTACAACCAGTTAAACAATCCGCCGAGCATTGCCAAGTAGGCAGCACCCATAGCGTATATAAGATGGGTTGTATTTATCTTCAGCTCGGTTATCTTGAACTGGCACATGATGTTGTCGAGTGCCGACACGATGAGCGTATGCCCATAATCCGAGCAGATAAATAACAGCGCGGCAAAGATACACACGCACGACCACATTCGCCCAAGCACAACAAGCCTGTGGGTCTTTCTGTCGGGCAAATTCCTCATCACCCTGCTGCTGAACCCATTGTCTGGTATGTCTTGCTTCTGCTCTTTCAGAAACTGCAATACAATGTCATTATCCTTATCTGCCATAGCCATTATTTTTTAAATAAGTACTAAGTTTCGCCTTTCCTCTGGAGATGTGCGACTTGATAGTCCCTTCAGGCATCCCCGTAATCTGTGCAATCTTGTCGATGGGCAAATCTTCCATCAGATGCAGCGATACGCACGTTCTCTCGTTCGGAGTGAGAAGCCGCATGGCGTTGTGTACGTCGAGTTTCATTGCTGCATCGGGTTCTGAACTCTGCGGCTGCACCACAACATCGTCGAGCGATGATGTATCTTTCCGGCTGCGAAGATAATCATAAAAAACGTTATATGCAATACGAAACAGCCAAGTTGAGAACCCAGACAGGTTTTTGAATGATGTTATGTTTGAATATGCCTTTATAAATGTTTCCTGCGACAAGTCATTGCTCAGTTCCACATCGCCCGATGTAAGGTTGAGTAGAAACCGCCGCACGGGCGACTGATATTTCTCAACAAGCTGCCCGAAGGCTCGCTTGTTGTGAAATACAGCCACTTGCGCAACGAGTGCAATGTCATTTATCTCTTTCATTACTTAAAAAGGACTGTCGTTGGTTGAGTCAGATTTTCTGTTCTCCGATTCGTTCTTATTGTATAAGTCTTTCTGATTTTCGTGCTTCTCGTCCATCATAGCAACAACATACTTGCCAACGCCTATTATCACCACAAGCAAGCCAATCATCATTCCTAATTTGCCTATAATATAGCCAAGGAACACAGCCAAACCAATGCCAATAAAAATCCTGCGCACAGCCTCGCGCTTCATCTTGTATATAGAATCTGAATTTATTACATCAGTAGTAGTCTTATCTGCATTGATTATTTCTGCCGGAATCTCCTGTCCCTTGTCGATAGCCGACTGAGCCAGACGATACTTGTTGCGGCGGTTTCTGTAAATAAGATAAGCGATGAAGCAGACTGCCAGAAGAGGAAAACCGAATACACAAACAAGAGAGACTACGGTAATAATCATAATGTTATCCGACTTATCCGAGTCAAAGTTAAAATTCCATCTTTTGGTAAAATGGTCGTCGTTATCAGAATCGCCCCAGCTTTCTGTGCCCGCAACGGTATCGTTAAGCAGTGTGTCCGATACAACTGTGAGCGAGTTCTTCGAAGTGCTGTCGGTAAGCACAGCCGATACTTTCTCTTTCTTCTGCTGTTTGTCTCCGGGCTTTGCCGAAGCTGTGAGTGTCATTGTTGCCATCATGCAGCAAGCAATGGCGGTAATGAATATTGCTTTCATATATTTCTTTATTTTTTTGATTTTCATGTATTAGACGCAACGTCTGCAACAAAAGGTTGCATCATTCTGCATTTTTTCTGAAAAAAACAGACTGGCAGCAATTATTGCAGATTGCCGCCAGTCTTATTTGTGTTCTACGCTAAAAATTCGTCTGTTTTAGAAAAGATATGCCACATGGAACTGCCAAGAGTTTGTCTTAGATGTAAGAGCATTCTTTGCTATTCCAAGGCTTGAATCGTCTGAAACTTCGGCAGTCTTGCCAAGTGCTATGTTATAGCCAAGACCAGCCTGAACATGGTCGAGCAATACAACACCTGCACCAAGGTTAAGGCTAACATTAGAATCTTTCCATTTAACAGCCTTCATATCCTTCCACTTCTTGCCACCGATAGTGAAGTCGAACTGAGGACCAACGGCAACGAACATGCTTGCAAGTCCGCCCAAGCCCCACGATTTCTTGATATTGACAGGGATGGCGATAGAGTGCTGAGTTACATCTTTCATTCCGTTAACCTCCACAGAACCTAACTCACCATAAGACTCTGCATATTCGTAACCTACCTTACCGTTGCGCTGGTTGTACATCAAAGCACCGTCAACGCCAAGACCGATAAGAGGAACTTTTACATCGAGCATAGGACCGAAGAAATATCCTGCACGGTTGTCATTCTTCAAATTGTCACCGATAGCACCGCTTGTGCTAACCTTTGAGAGGTTAAGACCTGCCTTAACACCAAACTTTACCTGTGCCTGTGCCGGAGCAGCAACGAGCAATGCCACAGCAAGAGCGCACATTGAAATGATTTTTCTCATATATATTCTCTTTTTGTTGTTTTTTATAATCCAACTGCAAATATAAATACATTTTTTCTTCTCACGACATTTCTTCGGTTTTTTATTTCCATTTGCTACTTTCTACAACTGAGAAATACAAAAAAGCGTTTTGCCATCTTCTTGTCAGAAAAACGGCAAAACGCCAAAAACAAATTCTATGTGGTTAGATGTTTTTAATGTCTCTGTCGGCGGACTGATGCCCTTGCGCCCGAAGAGCCTGACGACTTAGGCTTAGACGACTTTGACGCTGAACTCTTGGTCTTTGTGCTCTTTGACTTCGTTGCGCTGCTCTTGCTCTTAGAAGATGAACCAGATGTTCCGCGCGAGCGACGAGCCGAACGACTGCGGCGAACCGACTTCTTTTCGTTGGTCTTAGCAACGGCTACGCTGTCCTTCACGGCATCGGCTTTGGCTGCCACCGATGGCTTCGGCTTCTCGGGCTGCGACCAGATGTTCTTCTCGAAGTCTACAAGCTGCTTGTCTATACGCTTCTCCTCGGCAATGCGTGCGCTGTCGGTCTCGCAATACTGCATTATCAGGCGGTTCTGCATGTTAGTGGTCTTGTAAACCTCGCCCTTGTACATATTCATGCTAAAGTAATCGTCAACGCTCATCGTAGCCGAGTTGTTGAGGTTGCTCGTCATAACCGGATTGCGAGTGAGGTATGTAGACAAATCCTTGTAATTAAGCCAGAAAAGCGGATACTTTATAGGCGCAGAACTGAACTCGTCGGTGCGATGCAGAACAGGGCAGATGGCAGTTACCTTCTTGTGATAACTTCCCGTATGCTGGTCGTAGAATGCCACTTCCTTGATGAAATAACTCATCACCTCGTTCGATGGAATGTCGGCATTCTCAATCTTGAACTTGCCGTTATTCTCCTCGTAATAAATATGATAACGGTCGAGCAAATCCTTCACGTTAATCTTGTTGTCGGTCGTGAACACCTCGTTTCCGTCAAGACGATAGTCGTAGGCAGGCACCATGTTGTTTGTTACCAGTCTGAACACCAGCGTAAACAAGTTCATTCTGCCGTTTATTGGCTCTACGGGATAGTAGAGGGCAGCGTTCTCATCTTTTGTAAGGTCGAGTGTTCTGTACACCTCGCGGCTCCACATGGCATCGTCGGGCATATCCTGCTGAACGGGATATGTCAGCCGTGCCCTCTCGGTGAGTCCTGTTGCACGGCTCTTCTGCTTCTCCGCCTGCTCCTTGCGTCGGGCAGCCGGCTGAGCCACGAGATTCAGTACGAGGCACAGCGATATGCTGAAAAACAAAATACGTTTCATCTGTATTCTTTCTAAAAAAGTCGGTATTATCATTGATTAGTTTACAATAACCTCGAGTGCCTGATTAAGTTTGCGCTCTATGCCGTCGGGACCAACCGCACGGATGCGCGAGATGTAGAATCGCTTGCCTCGGCTTAGCTTGCGGAACACATCTTTCTGACGGGCAGAGAACTGCGCACCATTCGAAACCTCGGGAACGGCATTTCCCATGTTGTCGAAGAACACGGTTTCGAAACCCAGAACCTTGAACTCGATGTTCAGCAGTCCGTCGTCGATGGCTGCACCGAGAGTCTCGGTATTCATAAGCGTAGCCTTAGGCAGAGATCCGCCCTTGAACTTGCCTGTGCCCATCTTTATGTAAGCCGTAGGGTCTGGTAGTTTGCGCACATGGAAGGTGAACTTGCCCATCTCCTGCACTCTGCCGTCTAACTTGGCTGAAACGGTTATCACCGCATCCTTGCCCACGGCAGTAGGACGTGCGATGTATGTTCCGTTTCCGGCAGGCGACAGCGTTCCGCCGCTCATTACGGCTGAAATCTGGTTGTTAGGCACACCCGGAACAGACACGCTGATTGGGTTTGCAAATCCGGCGTAGAGCACGTTCATCAGCGTTGCCGAAACGGTTGCCGACGGCTCTATAACTGTATATTTCTGAACAAAATCGCGCTTTATCTTCTCGCCCGATGCGTTTACCATCTCAAGATATCCGGCAAGCGTGTGCTCGCCTGTGCTTGAGCAGACGGTCTGATAGAGTCCGTCCTTCAGGTTGGCTTGCTTTCCGCCTATGTATATTGTCGGTTTCTGAGTTGTATCGACAGCCGCCATGACAATCTTTGCCTCGAACTTTCCGCCGCGGATGATGGTCTGCGAGTTCGGAATGACGTAGGCATCGAGTTGGTTTACGCGGATGTCCTTCACGTCGATGTTAGACTGAAGCGTGTGCAGAACCTCGCCCTCGGCATAGCGTATGTCGCTCTGGAGTTTCGACAGCAGAGTTACCGCCGCAGCCGACGGAGTGCTCTCGAACATGTACTGCTCCCAGTTTCTGCCCATGGCATCCTTGCCCTTCGGAACTTTTGTCTCGAGGTTTGATGCGATTATCTTGCGCTGATGCTCATCGGTAATCATCGACAGAATCTTCTCGCGGAATCGGTCTACGCCCTTGCGCAGCTGCTTGCCCTTGCCTGTTCCGGCAGCAAACATAACATGCGACACGGCTTCGGTGTTGTCCTTTCGGCGGATGTCGTCGGGATTTCCGTCCTCGCCATCGGCTTCCTTGGCAATCTCAATCTTCAGTTGGTCTATGAGATTGTAGATTGTGTCAGCCTCGTGCTTCACCTCCATCGCCTTGGTGTACCATGCCTTCACCTTCTCGGGATTCTGCTTCATGTACTCGGCAAAATCCTTGTAAACATCGTTGTTCTCGCCCGTTGAGTTTGCCGTTGAGTGCAGCAGACTGTCATTGATGAGTGAGAAACCGTTCAGTACATCGCTCGGAACATTGAGTGCCAACAGAGCCATCAGCACGACGTACATAAGGTTAATCATCTTCTGGCGAGGTGATATCGGTCTTTTCTTTACTCCCATTGCCCTACAGTTTTTCGTTTATTTCTGCAAAGGTTGCTGCGGAGTGTATGGCTGCGCCGGCTGCTGGTAGCCCGAAGGTTGATAAGGCTGCTGGTACTGCGGTTGCTGCTGATAGTACTGAGGAGCAGAAACGGTGAGTGCCTGAAGCATTCGGGCATATACGTTGTTCAGTTCCTGAATCTGGACTGCCATACGGCGTGTCTGCTCGTTTATCTGGTCGATGGTAGCCATCTGCATTCCTGCGCTTCTCAGCTGGGTATCGTAAACCGAACTGAGGCTCGCGATGGTACGGTTCAGCGTCTCCATCTCGGCAGAGCCTTCGGTCATGCGTGTGCTCTGCTGAGCCACGTTGCTCAGAACCTCGGTAAGCTGCTTCAGTTGCTGAACATAGTCGTTGGTTGCCGATTCGAGTTCAGGATTGCTGATAGCCGACTTCTGAGCAGCAATAATCTCCTCGGTTGCGGCAAGACCAGAGATAGCGTTTGCCAGATTTGCAGCATCTACCGCACTACCCTGAACGGTTGCGCCCTGAGGTTGTGCCATAGGCTGCTGAGCCGCTCCGCTTGGCATTGCGCCAGAATAAGGCTGTGCTGCCATCTGAGGCTGCGCTACCGGCTGCTGTGGCATGTAAGCCGTATGCTGAGGATTGACTGCGGCAGACGGCTTGTCATCGTCGTCATCGGCAAGGATGTCGTAATCCTCAGGCATCTCCTTGCCTATCTCGTTCTTGTCGAAAGGACGGTCGAAGGCTGCGAGGAAGAACACGATAACCTCGGTTCCCATACCGAGGCACAGCATGATATCTGCACCCGAATAGTGAAGCAGTTTGAAGAGCGTACCCAAAATTACGATTGATGCGCCCCAACTATAGGCATAATTCAGAAATGTCTGACCAGCCACGCTGTCCATCCAGTTTTGCAGACGGACTATAATATTCTTTTTTGCCATAATTAACTTATTTCTTGATTTTTACTCTGCTGCTCGAAGCACCTGCCAGCGAACGCACGCAACGGAAGCCTATGTAGCTTCGTCCCACGTTCTGATACTCTCCCACTCGCCAAGCCGAACGGATGAACGATTCGGGGTCTTTCCACGAACCGCCCTTCACAACCTTCTTCTTCAGGCGGTAAGGGTCTTCTATAGCAGCGTTATATTTCAGATTAGGATTTAAGTCGCTCATGTTCTGCACACCGCTTTCCGTGTAGAGCGTGCTTGTCCACTCTGCCACGTTTCCAGCCATGTCGTACAAGCCGTTAGAGTTGGCTGAATAGATTCCGGCCTTGCTCGTGATGAGGTTGCCGTCCTTGGTATAGTTGCCGCGGTCGGGCTTGAAGTTGGCATAGAAACAGCCTTTGTCGCTCTTCGAGTCCTCGCTCTCCCACGGGAACGGAGTGTTGTCCTTGCCTCGGGCTGCAAACTCCCATTCACTCTCGGTTGGCAGTCGGTATCGCTGAATGAACTTGGCTGCTCCGCCCAGTCCTTTCATAAGGAATTCGGTGCGCCATGCGCAGAAGGCATTAGCCTGCTCCCAACTAACTCCCACAACGGGATAGTCGTCGTAGGCTGGATTAGAGAAGTATGTACGCATGTAAATCTCGTTCTCGGCATTCGTAAAGTCGTTTACCCAGCAAGTTGTGTCGGGATAGATATTTACGATGTAAGTGTTAAGGAAGTCGTACGGACCAGACAATGGTCGGTCTATCGTCTTACGTACAATTCTGCCCTCGTCGTCGACATAGGCAGTATCCTTCGAAATCATCACAACCTTGTTGTAGTCTACCGGAACATCGGTGTTAAGGTTGCGTTCTTCGGGATTCATACGGTTACGACGAAGCGCGGCTGCCGTGTAGTCGTATATCTCGTAGCGATAGTTCAACTGTCGGTAGTCGAGCATCTTTGTGCCATCGATAGGATGTGTGATGTAAAGGCTTTCGATGGCGCGAGCTTCATCCTCCGACGGATGCTTCCACGGAATAGGCTTTGCCCAGTTAAGGTGCGGTTTCACGGGGTCTCCGTTCTTGTCCTCCTCAATCTTGTAAGCCTCGTTGCCGCCGAATGCAGGGTCGGCAAGTCGCTCGCGGATGATGGAGTCGCGCACCCAGTACACAAACTGTCGGTATTTGGCGTTCGATACTTCGTTCTCGTCCATCCAGAAGCCATCGACCGATATTTCCTTCTCCGGAATCTTCAGTCCCCAAAGCGAGTCGGCTGTCATGCCCTGCTTTAGTGCTCCGCGCTTAACCATAACCATGCCGAACGGGGCGGGTTCGCTCATTGCTGTTCCGCTCACTCCCGTAACCTCGCCACCCGAAGCCATAGCGTTCTGCTTAGGTCCGAGGCACGAAGCCGTCATAGTTGCCATTCCAACGATGCAAATTATTGCTCTGATATTGTATTTCATAAGATTCTTACACTTTTATGCTTGTTCTTTCCTTTCTTGAAGAGGTTGAGGTCGGTCTGGAATCCGAGCACCAGCTCGTGACTTCCGTTTGCCGCTCCCAAAGCCGATGTGTACGCCTCGTAGGCATATCCCACCGACACTCCGCCGATGTCGCCACCCAGCAGCACCGCAAACGAGTTTGTGGGACTGTAACCCACTCCGCCGTAAAAGCGTTTTTCGTCGTACTTGTAGGTGGCACGCAGCGTGATGTCGGCTCGCAACGCCGTGGCATCCGACATAACCATCAAGGAAGGTTGTATAGAAATAAACGGATTATTTAGTTGTATATTGCATCCTCCCAACAAATAATAAGATGGCGACACCTTCAGTTCGTTATTCTCGCCCAGCAGAATCTTAGGCGAGTTAAGGTGCTTTGCTGCGAGCGAGAGCCAATAGCCGTTGTAGTCGGCGCGGATGCCGGCACTGAGATCGATGGCGTTGCCGTCTACCTCCGACGAAGGGAAGGCGGGGTCGCTCTCAGCCTCGCCAAACTCGATATCAGTAGGGTTGAACTTCTCGCTTATCATTCCGGCCTGAACGCCTCCGCTAAGTCTTATCTTACCCACCATTCCGTGGTAGGCATACTGAATGGCGAGCCGCTGATGACTGAACATACCAATGCTCTCGGTAAAGAAGTTTACTCCCACTCCGTGCTCTGGCGGAAGCAGCGGCATGGGCATGTCGGCACCCACATGCAGCGATTTTGGGGCATTCTCGACGCCCAGCATCTGCATAGCCACGGCAGCCGTTACGTTAAGGCGGTTCTGCAATCCCGACGATGCAGGGTTGTAGTAAGGGTCGAGTGCCCAATAGTTGCTGAAGTGTACGTCGTATTGTGCCTGCAAATCGGGCGATATGCAGACAGCCATAAATATCAACAATAAAAACTTCCTAACCACAATTATACAACTACAAAGCGCCAGATTTATTGCATTGATGCGAAAAAAAATATTTTTAATTGACAATGCACAATGGACAATTAACAATGAGGACTTGAGGAGAGTTGACTGGTTTACCTCTTCGACAGACCGATTCTTCCTTACAACGACAAAGGTAAGAAACTGTCTTGAATTGCTATTGTTTTTCTCGACCAATTTGCTTTCTTATGCGGCTGCGCCGCAATCATCTGCAAACTTAGAGATAGTTGAAAATTCTTAAAAATTAGGGGCTATATGAAATTTTAAATGATAGATGCTTTTTTACCATCTTTAATTGCAGGAGACCATTTCGGCATCTTTAGTATATGCTTAATCATCAAAGAATCGGTTCTACTGTTTTCGTTATAAGATTTAACTTCCGTAATCTTGCCGGTTTTGTTTATTACCAAGTCATAGCGAAATTTATAGAAATCAAACGAATCTATTTTTGACCTTATAAGGTAAATGCCATAATTCCCATCTTTTCCGTACATCGCAGCTTTATCTGGATTCGTACAGATTTGCTCATTCGTCTTGCACGATGTCATGCAAAAGAAAATAGACAAATAAATTATAAAGCGTACCATCATTCTTGATTATTTAAGGAGAATCTATCGGATTTTTTATGACTGCAAATATAGCAAACATTTTACAAAACACAACAATTTTGTACCTTATCTGCAACACCTCACAAAGGAAAGCCACAGGCTCTCGTCCCGAACGAATCTCGAACGAATCCCGAAGGGAAAAGGGGGGATGTTGTTATTTAACATTAACATCCTCAACTTTCCACAAATAATTCATCAAGAAAAACATCTTTTACAAAAGCATTTGTATTCACAATACTACAAAAAAAGCGAAGCGCACACTTTCCATAACGAAAAAATGTACGCTTCGCTTTTATATTCAATTCTGATATTTACAAGTGCGTCGTCTTGTTGAGCAGATAATAGTCGAGGATTGTCATTGCAGCCATTGCCTCGACCACCGGCACGGCACGCGGAAGAACGCATGGGTCGTGACGACCACGAGCCTTTACAATCGTGTCATTTCCGCTGATGTCAACCGTATCTTGCTCGAACAAAAGCGTTGCAACCGGCTTGAAGGCAACACGGAAGTAAATGTCCTGTCCGTTGCTTATTCCACCCTGAATGCCGCCGCTATGGTTGGTGCGGGTGTTTATGCGTCCGCCATCGTTAAAGAAACGGTCGTTCTGCTCGCTACCGCGCTGCTCCAGTCCGTCGAAACCCTCGCCATACTCAAAGCCCTTAACGGCGTTTATGCTGAGCATTGCTCCGCCAAGAGCCGCATGAAGCTTTCCGAAGGCAGGCTCGCCAAGTCCTACAGGGCAGCCCTTTATAACGCAAGTGATTGTTCCGCCAATGGTATCGCCCTGCGCCTTTACCTCAGAGATTAGAGCCTCCATCTGGGCAGCCTTTTCGGCATCCGGACAACGCACAATGTTACTTTCGGTCTGAGCAAGGTCGTACAGATGGTAATCGCGCTGAAGGGCTATGCCGCCAACCTGCGACGTGTAGGCAATCACCTCTACGCCCAACTGTCTGAGAGCGAGTTTTGCCAACGCACCGCCAACACATCGCGAGATGGTTTCGCGCGCCGACGAACGTCCTCCGCCACGATGGTCGCGTATTCCGTACTTCGTGAAGTAGGTATAGTCGGCATGAGACGGACGGAACAGTCCTCGCAGATTCTCGTAGTCGCTGCTGTGCTGATTGGTATTTCGCACAATGAACCCTATCGGACAGCCTGTGCTCTTGCCCTCGAAGATGCCGCTCAGAAACTCAACGCGGTCTGCCTCCTTGCGGTCGGTGGTTATCTTGCTCTGTCCCGGCTTGCGACGGTCGAGCTCGTGCTGAACAAAGTCCTCATCGACCTCTATGCCTGCCGGAAATCCGTCGATAACACCGCCCACGGCAGCACCGTGGCTCTCGCCAAAGGTTGTTACTCTAAAAATATTACCAAATGTATTGCTCATTTTATGTTTGCTTATGTTGTGTACTCGCTTTGTGTGCCGTTTTTACTTGCAACCGCCGCAACCGCCTTCGCAGCCACCCTCGCAGTCGCCGCCGCCACATCCGCCGCAGCCTCCACAACCGCCGCTCATGGCATTAACAAAACTTGCAATTTCTTCGTTCGAAGCATCGCGAAGTTCGGAAATATTGCCTTTGAAGTTGAGGTCGAAACCAGCCAGAGGGTGATTGAGGTCTACAACAACCTTGTCAGCCTTCACTTCTGATACGGTACCGTTCATGCGCTGTCCCTCGGCGTTCTGCAAAGGAATAACCTGTCCGGGACGAACATACTCGCTGTCGAACTTGCCATCAATCTCGAAAATCTTCTTGTCGAGTTCAACAACAGCCTCTTCCATGAATTCGCCGTAAGCATCCTCGCTTGCGATAGTAAAGTCGAAGTCGTCGCCTTTCTGCTTAGCCAGAATCTCGCTCTCAAACTTGTCGAGTGTGAATCCCATTCCCGAAATGAACTGGAAAGGATGTCCTGCCGGAGTTTCCTCGAAGAGTTCAACCTCGCCTTCGCTATTCTTTGTGTAAAGTTTGTAAGAAACCGCTACATATTTGTTATCTGCCATCTTTTGAATATATTGTTAAATAATTAGTTACAACTTTGACGGGAGTTGTTCAAGGTCGGTGATGATGATGTCTGGCACCGACTCGTCAATCTCCTCGTTGCCCCAGCCTTCGCCCTTGAGCCATGCCGTCTTGCAGCCGATAGACTTAGCCGGTACGATGTCCTTGCTGAACGAATCGCCCACAACAAGCACCTCCTCTGGCTTCAGGCCGAGAGCCTCAACGCCGAGAGCGTAGATTTTTGGGTCGGGTTTGCGAACGCCTACGATAGCCGACTCGATAACTGCCTTGAAATATGGCTCAAGACCGAAATCATCGAGAATGGCGTTGATGTTTCCGTAGAAGTTCGAAACAAGCACCACCGGATACTTGTCTGCCATCTCGGCAACGACAGCCTTCGTTGTGTCGAGAACATTCAGCACATAGTCGTTGCACAACCCGGCAATCTTATCAGTAAACTCGCGTCGTTCAGCGTCCGACACGTTCCAATACTCTTTGTGTACAAGGAACTCGGTCTCGACCGTAATCTTTGACTGGAGCACCTGCACAAACTTGTAGTAAGGCTTTATGAGAGGGAACTTAGCCAATGTACGCTCTCCGTGAACATAAGCCTCTCTGAACTGCTCCTTGGTTATAGGAACGCCTGCTTCCTGATACTTCTCCCAAAGCACTTCTGCCCAATGACGACTATTGGTATCGATTGTACCACCATAGTCAAAAATAATTCCTTTTAAATTTTCCATATTTGTATTATTTAGTACGGTTACCAACTTTCATCAACGACATTCCGATTACGGTCCAGATAAGTTCTCTTACTCGGCAGATAAGCCCCACAAAGAAGCCGTAGCCTGCCGGAATTGCCAATCCTTTGGCAGAGAGGGCGAATCCGCCTTCGCGACCGCCAACCTGCATCGGAATAAAAAACAGCATGTTTGCAAAAAGCGACGTGAATGCCATGATATATATGCACTGAACGTAACTTATGTCTGAATTAAATATCTGCAAGATGAAGAACACCTCCGAACAGCCTATTATTCGACCGAAATACTCGAGCGCGAGCGTTGCGGCGAATGTGCCGCGGCTCTGGCTGTGCAGCTGCGCTATCTGCGCATCAATCTGTCTGAGGTTCTCCGCCTTCTCCTCGATGAAACGGCGCGCCCAGTTCTTTACGAACGGAACGTGTGTCAGCAACTTAATTGCCTTGTAACTGATGCCCACCTTGTATCCCTTTATGAAAAAGTAGATTACAAGCAAGCAGAACGCTCCCACAACGGCAAGCAGAATGGCAAAACTGGCATCGTAACTCTCGAGCACGGCAAACAATACCACAGCCGTGAGCCAGAACCAGAAGTGACTGAAAACGTGCATCATGGCAAAGAGCAAGACGCTCGATGTGGCGCGGTTCACTCCCACCCACGACTTCAGTTCCATTATCTTGTACGGCTCGCTGCCCATCAGTCCGCAAGGTGTGGCGCTGTTAAGGGCAAACGATGTTACCGTTATCTTGTACAACTTCCAGAAGGGCATAGTAAACTCGCCGCTCGACTTCAGAAGCAACAGCCATGTGCATGTGTTCATTGCGTAGAGAAATGCCCACAACAGCATGACGAGCAGAAACCAGTAGCCAGCCATACTCAGATTCTCCCACACCATGCTGAAACTCACATCGAAGGTGAGCAGCATAACCACAATGGCAACGATGCCAATGACAAAGAAGATATTCCGTGCCTTATTCGACATAGTTGTCAATATTTTCAAGAAGACGCTTGCACAACTTCTCGTGCTGATGGCGCATGTGAAGAAGGATTGCCACAAGAACCGTCATCTCGAATGCGAAATACAGCCAAGGCAGGTTTACCAGACACGCAATGTAGAGCACCGTGGCGCGCGTGTTGTGAGTAAGTATATTAGTCCACTTCATAAGCGGACGGCTGCCCTCAAGAAAATCGTTTACGAAAGCCGAAGGAATGTTCACACCCTTCTTTATCCACTTCTCCGAGATGGCTTTGTACAGAGCCTGCCAGTTCTTTGTTGCTCCTTCCTGCTGCTGAGTGTAGTTGGCATATCCCCAAGCAAAGAGATTCTCGAGAAGATGACCGCTCCACGGCTGGTTTCTGTACTTACTGCGCCACTCGTCGCTTGTGTCGAACTCGCTTCCATCCTCGCCCTTCAGAAAGAAAAGATGGATATTGCGGTAATAGTCGGCAAGCGAACACTGATAGCGATGGCACACCATTCCAGAGAATGCAGCAACGAAGAAGATGCTGAACGACCACACGTGACCGTCCCAGAACGGAATCTCGTTATCCATGAGTCGAAGGCACACGGCAATGTAAATGACGTAGAACCACACATCGCCCGACAATCCGTCGAGGATTCTGCCAAGGCGCGACTTTTTGCCCGTCATTCTCGCCAACTGTCCGTCGGCACTATCGTAGAAGTTTGCCAGCGTAAGCAGCAGACAGCCCAGCACGTTGATGGCAAACCAATGCGGAGTTACATCGGGGTCGAAATAATAGCACACACCGGCTATCGCTCCGATAAAGATTGACAATATCGTAACCGTATTTGGATGTACATCAAACTTGTTGAAGAACTTAGCCCACCAGAAACCGATTGGTCGGTTAAAGTGGATGTCGAACCATTCTTCGGTGTCTAACGATTTGTATGTACTCTCAACGTTTATTTTTTTGTTTTCACTCATTTTCAAACATTTATAACATCTGATGTATTCTTGCCGCTATTGCCTTGGCAGCATCGTCGCGACAAGCTGAGAAACTTGGCCAGTCGTTAAAATCGATAATCTTGATGTCGCCCTCGCTGCTCACCACGGCATCTCCACCGTAAACAGGAACATCGATGAGTTTTGCCATATCGTCGCTTATCTGCTTCATGCGCTCAACGCTGAACGCGAAGCCGTGCGACTCACCGTTTATAGCCTCCAAGCCGAACTTGCTGTTCTTTGTCGGAGACGGATAGTACCAATAGAAGAAATCCGTTCCTTCAACACCGTAGAACTTAACGAGGTCGCCTGCAAGATGCTCGTTAAGAACGGCACTCGCAACGCCGCGCAACTTGAAGCTGCGCAAAACGCCGACGGCTTCTTCGGTATTCGTAACGAAACTGACATCCTCCTTTATCTGCGCACAGCCGTCGCCACGCTTTATCCAGCATGGATAAGAGGCATCGCGCAGACTGTCGGCATCAATCTCCGAACCCTCGAGCACGATAACCGCACTCTTTGGCGATGGCAAGCCCGATGCAATCACCTTCTCGGTGAGCGGACGGCGGATGCAGTTGGCTATGCCGTAGCCCGAATTTACGACCTTTGTGCCACAACCCTCGGCTTTCTGCAATTTAGCCACCGTGTCTTGATGGCGCGCCATATTGAACACAAGTTCAGCACCGCTGAAATCGCCGTGCAGATACTCATTTTCCGAGCACATCACGACTTCGTGCCCCATCTGGCGCAGATTGTCGGCAACGGCGTTGATTATCGCCGTGTCGCTGTCCTGTCGGTTGGGCGAAAACTCCTTGCCTCGGCTAACTCCTAACAGCATTTTCCGCCCTTATTTAAGAATTCTTCGGCCTTCTCAACGTCCGAGATGTGGTCTACATCGAGAATTTTAGAGAATGCACAAGCCTTCAACTTCAAGCCCGATGCCACGAGCTGTCGCTGGAAGTTTCTCATTCTTGCCTGTCCCGACTCGATGCACTGCTCAAGAACGCCGATGGCATCGGCACTAAGACAATAAATTCCGCCTGAGATATACCTGCACTCCGATGTTTCGGCAACGCCGCTCTTCTCGAAGTTTTCGAGCGAATCGTGAAAGCCTGTTATCTGCATTTCTGTGTCGGTTGAGACATAAAGCGGCTTCTCGTCGTCGATATAGTCGGTCACCGCCATCATGCCGTCGCACTGCGTATTCCTGAATGCCTCGATGTATCGTCCAAACTCATCTTCGCGGAAGATTGTATCGACGGTTGTAAGGCAGAATTTCTTGCTGTCCTTCAGCAGCGGACTGAGTTCGTAGAAACTGTGCATTGAACTCGGAGTGGTCTTGCAAACCACCTGAACAGGCACGTCAAGCCTTTCCTTCAGTTCCAGAACATGCTTTTTCGTCTCCGGATGAATCTCATTAACGATGATGTCTATTTCTTCGGCACCGTTCTTTGCAAAGATACGCACCAAACGGTCAATCATCGCCTCGCCGTTAAGTTCAATGAGCGGCTTTGGCTTGTCGGCTCCCTCTTGCGACAGACGAGAGCCTTCGCCGGCTGCAATTATAGCGAATTTCATCTTATTCGTCATCTGTTTGCTGCAACTTCAACTTGTCGCTGTCATCGCGCTTCTCAAAATACTGCTTTCTGAGCGGATGTGCGTGTGCATGCTCGTCCCGGATGCGATTTCGGCAGATATCTATAGCCGAATAGATTGCCATTCGGAGAGACTGCTCGTTGGCTACATTCTTTCCGGCAATGTCGTAACAAACGCCGTGAGACGGAGCTGTGCGGACGATTGGCAGTCCGGCGGTGTACTCAAAGCAATCGTCGGTTGCAAGAGCCTTGAACGGAGCAAGACCTTGATCGTAGTACATTGCAAGCACCGCGTCGAAATGCGTGTAGATTCCATTTGCAAAGAAATCGTCTGCCGGATAAGGACCGAAGCACTGTATGTTCTTGCCAACCATGCTGTCGATTGCCGGAGCAATAATCTCGCTTTCCTCAACGCCCATCTCGCCATCGTCGGCAAGATTTGGATTGAGCGAGAGAACGGCGATACGCGGATTGTTTATCGTGAAATCCTGCTTCAGCGACTTGAACAGAATCTGTATTTTCTCCTCGATTTTCTCTTTCGTGATGTTCTGAACAACGCTGCGCAGAGGCATGTTATCAGTTACCGAAGCAACCTTCAGACGGTCGTTCATCAGCATGAGCAGAGACTTCTGTCCCTCGCCCACCTTCTGCTCAATGTATTCCATCTGTCCGGCAAAGCCCTGGATAAGGTTTCTGTTGAGCGGAAGCGTTACAAGCACATCGAACATGCCGTTCTGATAGTCCACTATCGCCATGTCGAGAGCCTTGATGGCGCACTCGCCAGCCTCAGGAGTTGCTGCCCCGAACTCAACCTTCACTTCCTCGTCGAAGCATGTAAAAATGTTCAGTTTGCCTTCCTGCACATCATCTATGTTGTTGATGATGACGTAAGGTGTCTGAATGTCGAGCACCTTGCGATGATATGAGGCAATTTTTGGCGAACCGTATATTATTGGTGTACAAAGTTCGAGCATCGTAGGGTCTTCGAATGTCTTGAAGATAACCTCGTATCCAATGCCATTTATGTCACCGTGTGTAATAGCAACACGAATCATATTCTGTATTTTCTGTTAATATTTATTTCTTTTTTTCGTTTCCTTTCAGTTTCTTCTTAATAACCTCGATGAAGCTGCTGCTCGCGCCCAAGTCATCGTCCTTGCCCTCCTTGTCCTTTTCGAGTTCGGCTGGCAGACGGAGCGTGTACAGAATGGCTTCGAGTCGGCGCATCTTCTCGCGCTTCAGGTGCGCAGGGTCGTACACAAATCCTTCGACAACGATAATGCGATTGTTTATGGTATCGACTCTCGAGTGTGATACGAACGGACCGCCCATGGCATCGTTCTCCATCTCCCACAATCCGCGGCCTTCGTATGCGTACTGATGCTTTACGACGATTGGTCGGGTAACGACATAAATCGTATCGGTTGCCATGTACTGATAGTCGTGCGTGCCCGGAATGTTCAGACGCATGACTGAGTCGCGCTTGTGCACGAAGTAATCGTACGTAAACGTATTCTTCGAAGTGTACGGATATGAATAGATAACCAGATTCTGGTCGTTCATCTCGTTAGAAATCCAAATGAAGTCCTTGCCCTTCTTGATGCGCTGCATATCAACAGGAATCCACCAGTCGCAGCCGAAACTGTCGCGCACGGTGTTGCTCAGACGCTCGTTGTGGCGGTCGCGCAACTGCTTGAAGGTACGCTGGAACTCAATTCTGACGAAGAAGTCGATAATCTCCTGCGTGTGTTCCTTGATGTACTCGGCACATTCAAGCTGGTTTGGCGACTGGATAGTCAGGATAACCTGAGGATCGGAAAACACGTTTCGCTCGTACTTCATCTTAGTCTGAGTGTACTGATTCTTGTCGATGTTCACGATGATGATGTTTCTGAACAATCTGAAAGTACTCTTGAAGGCAACGGTGTTTACCTGATTTATGCGGAATGAGCGTTCGCTCTGCGGAAGTCCCGGCACGTCGGTGTCGAGCACATCGAACAAAGCTCTTCCGGCAGGCGAATGTTCCCACTGCTCCTTGTCCATTACGACAAGAACCTCGTACATTCTTCCGCTCGATGCCGGAAGCAAAAATCCTCCACCCTTATCGCAGCCTGCGATGTTCATCACAACTGCAACAAACAACAAATAAGCAAATATTTTCTTCATAATAAATTCTGTTAGTTTTTCGGCAAAAGTAGCACAAAAAGATGCGCAAGCGCAAATTCTGCATTTTACTTTTACTTTACCTCCACCCCGAATTTTCTTTTACCCAAAATTGAGTTCAACGCCCTCCTGCTTGGCAGTGCTGAGCAGTCCGCAAGCCGCAAAGATGTCCTCGCCTCGCGATGCGCGAATGGTTGTAAAGATGCCATGGTTTGTGAGATAGTCTCTGAACGGCATCATGCGGTCTTCGACGGTTGGCGGAATGTCCACGTTCGGAATCTTGTGGAAACGGATTAGGTTCACGCGGCAGTCAAGCCCTTTCAGCAGGCTGGCAAGTTGCTTGGCATGCGTTGGTGTATCGTTCAGTCCGCCAAACATTATGTATTCGAACGAAAGTCTGCGCTGGTGACTGAAGTCGTACTGGCGCAGAAGTTCGATTATTTCTTCGATTGGGAAAGCCTTTTCGGCTGGCATCATCGAGAGTCGCAGCTCAGGAATCGGTGCATGAAGGCTTATTGCCAAGTGACATTCGCTCTCATCGAGAAAGCGTTTCAAGCCCTTGCGCAGACCGACGGTAGATACGGTTATACGCTTCGGACTCCACTTATACCCGTAATCAGCCGTAAGAATCTCGAGCGCGCGGAACACCTCGTCGAGGTTATCCATCGGCTCGCCCTGCCCCATGAACACAATGTTCGTAAGGTTCTCATGTCCCGGTACAGAATATATCTGATTGAGGATTTCGGTAGCCGTAAGGCTCGCCTGGAAGCCCTGTTTTCCTGTCATGCAGAAACGGCAGTTCATCTTGCATCCCACCTGCGACGACACACACAGCGTTGCACGGTCGCCGTCGGGAATGTAAACAGTCTCGACATAGTCGCCTGCCGATGTTCTGAACAGATATTTCGCCGTTCCGTCAACCGAGTGCTGACCATCTACGGGCGCACTGTTTCCGATGCAGTAGCGTTCAGCCAGAAGCTGGCGGTTCTTCACCGACAGGTTGGTCATCTCGTCAATTTCTGCAACTTGCTTATCGTACATCCACGATGCTATCTGCTTTGCAGTGAAAGACGGCATGCCCAACGATGCAACCACTTGCTTCAGTTCGGCAAGTGTCATTCCTAAAAGCGGCTGTTTCTGACTATCCATTTTTTATTTTAATACACGAAAACGGAGCAAAGGTAATAAAAAAAAATAAAAAAGCATTCTATTCTTTTGCAATTCGCAAAGAAAGGCGTATTTTCGCATATCAATAAAGAAATAAAGTATGATTAGTTGTTTTATGCCCTACAGCAGCGATGCCAAGACCAAAGCACTCGCGCAGGCACTTGAACAGAACGAACTGATAAGCTCGGTTCAGTTGGTTAACGATAATTTCTATTCGTCGGAATCGTTCATGACGATGGCCGAAAAAGCCCTTGACGATGACTACATAATGATTATTACACGCCCCGACAAGGTGGTTCTTGGCGACGGCATGATTGACAGAGTGGCAAACTTATGTATGTCGCTCGATTTTTCTATGCTCTACACCGACCATTTTCTGCGTACCGACGAGGGACTGAAGCAGCATCCGCTCATCGACTATCAGGAAGGAAGCCTTAGAGATGATTTCGACTTCGGCTCGGTGCTGATTTTCTACAGCGTAGATTTCTACGAGGCTACTCAGAAGGCTTTGAAAGACACTTCGTTCAAATATGCCGGATGGTATGCCACCCGACTTGCCATTCCGTACACGAAAATTCTTCATCTGAATGAATGTCTATACACCGAAGATGAGACAGACAAGCGCACGAGCGGCGAGAAGCAGTTCGACTACGTTAATCCGCGCAACAGAGACGTGCAGATTGAGATGGAAATCGCCTGCACCGACTATCTGAAGAGCATAAACGCATATCTGCCTCCGCGCACCGACAATGCCGAGGTTTGCGAAGATGATTTTCCGGTGGTGGCGAGTGTAATTATACCAGTAAAGAATCGCGTAAAAACGATAAAAGATGCCATAAACAGCGTTCTCACGCAGGAATGCGACTTCAAATTCAACATTCTTATTGTCGACAATCTGTCGGACGACGGAACGACCGAAGCCATCGACTCTTTCAGCGACGAGCGAGTGGTTCACATCATTCCCGAACGCGACGACCTCGGCATCGGCGGATGCTGGAACAGAGCCATCAACGATGAGCGATGCGGATGCTACGCCGTCCAACTCGATTCTGACGACCTTTACAGCGACAACAACACGCTTCAGCGCATCGTAGACAAGTTCCGCGAGGAGCAATGCGCAATGGTAATAGGCTCGTACCGCATGTGCAACTTCCAGCTCGAGACTCTGCCTCCGGGCGTGATTGACCACAAGGAATGGACCGACGAGAACGGTCACAACAATGCCCTGCGCATAAACGGACTTGGCGCGCCGCGTGCCTTCGTAACAAGCATCGTACGCAACACGCCTTTCCCAAACACAAGCTACGGCGAAGATTATGCCATGGGAATCACGCTATCGAGAGACTATCGCATCGGGCGAATCTTCGACGTTCTCTATCTCTGCCGACGCTGGGACGGCAATTCCGACGCAAATCTGAGCATCGAGAAGCAGAACAAGAACAACACATACAAGGACAAACTCCGCACCATCGAACTCTGCGCACGAAAACTTATGTGCAGCGAGTTCAACCTCTACGGCGAGGAGCTTGTGCGAGAGGCTGAGCCAATCGACCTGACCGAAAAATTCATAAACCAGACCGAATGTTGGGACGATTTCAAGAAGCGCGTGGCTGAACTCGACAACGTGATGGTAAAGCCGCTCGACGAGAACATCTCGGTTCAGTTCAATCCTGCCCGAATCGTTTCGACTGGCGCAAAGATTGACAAGAAAACCATAGCCAACAGACCTTGCTTTCTTTGCAACGAGAACCGCCCTGCCGAGCAGATTTCGTTCGAAACCGGCACGGACTTCAACGCTTTGGTTAATCCGTTCCCGATTCTGAAAAATCACTTTACATTCAGTTTCTGCGAGCACAAGCCACAGCAGATTCTCGACCACTACGCGCAGTTTACGCAGCTGCTCTGGAGCATCTCGCCCGACTATTTCATCTTCTACAACGGACCGATGTGCGGTGCTTCGGCTCCCGACCATGCTCACTTCCAAGGCGGACTGCGCGGCTCGGTGCCAATCGAGAAGAACTGGTATCGCCACATTCACAACGCAAAATTCATAAAGGGCACGTTCTCGAGTTGCCTTTATCAGATAACAGATTTTGCCTGCCCAGCCTTCGCCATCGAGGCGAGCAAAGGCACAAGTTTCTATCTTTTCGAGGAACTTTACAGCGCACTTCCGATGCCAGAGGGACAGACTGAGCCTGCCGTAAACGTGATGGCTTGGCGAAACGAAAGTCATGAGATTATCATCGTCTTCCCTCGCAAGAAGCATCGCCCTGAATGTTATTCTGCCAATGGCGAAAAAAAGCGTCTCGTAAGTCCGGGAACAATCGATATGGGCGGACTCATCATCACTCCACGACAGGAAGATTTCCACGGTCTGACAGCTGAGGAGGCAAACGGAATTCTGAAGGAAGTTTCGCTTTCAGAAGAAGAGATAAAAAAAGTTATCAACGAACTAAACAAATAAATACATAAAAATCTCGTTTTCTTTATAGAAACAAGATTTTCAACAAGTTATGAAAGAACCAGAAGTTAGTGTAGGCATAGTCAGCGGAAACGAAATCCGTTTTGCGCTGAACAACAAATATTTGGCAAAAGGAGAAATTATCTCGGGCGAACAGAGCGTCTCGTTCAGCGAAGGCGGAATTCTTTGGAACAACAACCTCTACCGCGAACTCACATTCGTGCCTCAGGAGAAGAAAGCGTCGTTCTCGCTCTACGACGTAACCATCGGCATAAACTTCCACTGGGAGCGAAAGGAAACGCAGATCTTCAGCGGTACTCTGAAACTCGTCGTTCACGAAGGAAAAATCTGCGCCATCAACATTCTTCCAGTCGAAGACTACCTCATCAGCGTCATTTCCTCAGAAATGAAGGCAACATCGGCTCTCGAATTTCTGAAGGCTCACGCCGTAATCTCGCGCAGTTGGCTGCTTGCACAAATCGAGAAGCGCAATCAGAATGAGAAGAAAAAGGAAGACGGCGGATTCTTCTCGTTTGCCAAGACCGAAACTGAATACATCAAGTGGTACGACCGCGAAGACCACACTATTTTTGATGTCTGCGCCGATGACCATTGCCAACGTTACCAAGGCATAACAAAGGCAAACAACCAGACGGTTGTAGAGGCTGTAGAAGCCACAAAGGGGCAGATTCTGAAGGAAGGACTGGAGATTTGCGACGCACGTTTCAGCAAGTGCTGCGGAGGCATAAGCGAGGAGTTTGAATATTGCTGGCAGAACGAGCACAAGAACTATCTTGAGCCTGTCCGCGACGACTGCGACAACAGCGAAATTCCCGACCTCACAGTCGAGGAGAATGCCGCAAAATGGATTCGCAGCGCGCCTAAAGCATTCTGCAACACTCACAACGTAGCCATTCTGTCGCAGGTTCTCAACTCATACGACCAAGAAACAACCAATTTCTACCGTTGGAAGGAGGTTCTCTCGCAAGAGCGCATCGCCAACCTCATCAGAACAAAGCAGAAGGAGGACTACGGCGAAATCATTGACCTCATCCCTATCGAACGCGGAAAGAGCGGCAGAATTTCAAAACTGAAAATCATCGGAACAAAGAAGACATACATCATCGGAAAGGAACTCGAAATACGCCGCACCCTGAGCGATTCTCATCTGTTCAGTTCGGCTTTCGTGGTAGACAAGGGCGAAGTCGTCGACGGCATTCCGCAGAGTTTCACGCTTACCGGCGCAGGCTGGGGACACGGCGTTGGCCTCTGCCAGATTGGCGCAGCGGTGATGGGCGAAGAAGGCTACAAATACAACGAGATTCTGATGCACTACTATCGCAAGGCTCAGATAAAAAAACTTTACTAACACCATACTCGCAAAATCATGAGCAACAAACCGTTAGAATGGATTCCATCGCTATATCTCGGCGAGGCACTGCCTTTTACCGCCGTAATGATTGTTAGCGTCATCATGTTCAAGGAGTTCGGACTCTCTGACGAGCAGATTACGCTCTACACCGGATGGATGGGCTTACCGTGGGTTATAAAGCCAATATGGAGTCCGATTATCGACAATATAAAGACTAAACGCTGGTGGATTCTGTCCATGCAGTTTCTGATGGGCATTACGCTTGCGCTGGTGGCATTCACCATTCCAACATCGTTCTGGCTTCAGGGAACTCTGGCTATTTTCATGATTATTGCGTTTGCAAGTGCCACACACGATATCTCCGCCGACGGTTTTTACATCATCGGACTCAAGGACAAAGAACAGGAACTGTACGTCGGACTTCGCAACACGTTTTACCGCATCGGCATGATTATCGGTCAGGGCGGATTGGTTATGCTTGCCGGATGGCTTCAAAATGACGTTTTTGAGGGCGATAGCAGCGTTCAGATGTCATGGTCGGCAATATTCCTCATCCTAGGTGGTTTGATGGGCTTGCTGGGCTTGTATCACACTATCGTTTTGCCAAATGTCGAAAAAACAACGCACGAGTCGTTCAACTTCCACATTCAAGTCAAGGAATTTGTCGAAACACTTAAGGTATTTGCCACCAAACCGAACATCATCTCGGCATTGTGCTTCATTCTTCTTTTCCGCCTTCCCGAAGGATTGCTTACTAAAATCGTTCCACTCTTCCTTACCCGCAGCACCGAAGAAGGCGGACTTGCCATGTCTAACGTAGATTACGGCTTTGTAAGCGGAACACTGGGCGTTATAGGCCTTCTCCTTGGCGGAATAATAGGCGGTTGGGCTGTATCTAAATGGAGTCTGAAAAAATGTCTGTGGCCGCTTGTTTTGTGCATCACGCTACCAGATGTCGTTTATGTATATCTAAGTTACTTTCCAACCGACAATCTGTATGTTATAGGCAGTTGTCTTTGCGTCGAGCAAATTGGCTACGGATTGGGCTTTGCCGCCTATACGCTATATCTGGTCACTTTCTCAAGAGGCGAACGAAGCACAGCCGTTTTCAGCATCTGTACAGCAGGGCAATATCTTGGCGGCGTAATGTATCCGGGCATGATTTCAGGTTATATTAGCACAAATGTTGGCTACCCAATGTTCTTCAATATCGTAATGCTTTTCTGCCTCGTAACATTCGCCGTTACGGCTGCCGTTTACCGCAAGTTATAAGGCTTCGGAAAGCACAAAAAATGGCTGTTATCATTGCACGTGATAACAGCCATTTTTTATTCATTACTGCAAACGCTGGTTTCATCTACCGTAAATCCGTCGTTCATCGGTTTAAACTTGCCATGCTCTTTCAGAAACTCGATAAGACCGTCTACCGTAAGGTTCGATGCCGAACATGTATAAAACAGTTGTTTTGCCCCAAATCGAGCTATTATAGCCTGTCTCAACGATGCTTCGCTATACACGTTTCCTTCCATCATGTGCAGAACCTCATGTCCGTGAATTTGTTCCATAACCAATCTTTATTTATTGTCAAAATATGCGACTAAAACAAAATATTTTGCAACTAAATATTGCAATAATACAAAGTTAAAGGTATTTTTGCAGAAATACACTATTGTTTAATAATTTATACCCAAACAATTATGAAAAGTACATATATTAAACCAACAATTAAAACTCAAGAGATAATCGAAAGAGTCGAACTTCTAAATTCATCCCAAGACGTAACTTTTATTTCCGATGATTCAAACAACGATGAAATAATAGACTTCAACTGAATTCAAAAATCGTGTAGAATGATTTCTTCACGATTTTTATGACACAAACTAAACCTTTATAACAAAGAGGGCAGAAGTTTACACTCCCGCCCTCTTTATTATATTAATTTGATTATTTCTCATCATCCATATACTTCCACATACCGCCGCCATTACCACCACGGCCCTTAGAGTTGAAATCGCCAGAATCGATAGGATCTCCGCCTGTGTTATCGAAAGCTGATGCACCAGCTAAAACGATGTCATTCATCTCTATGGTGTACAACTCTGGTTTTACATATTCAATTTTATCTAACATACATTTATTATTTAAGATTATCACTTGTTTACTATAATATCTCAATGAAGGATTGAGGCAGTTTTTTACCCCAAACCTTCTATATTTTATTCTAATTACTTAACCAATACCTTCTGTCCGTTTACAATATACATTCCTGGATTTACAGATATAGTAGTCTCACCTTCAGCAACTTCTGCGGACTTAACAAGTTTACCTGCAGATGTATAAACTAATACATTCTGAGACTTATCTGAATTTACAACTATCACGCCATTAACACCTGATACTGTAAAGTTTTCAGTAGGAACTGCATCTATAGCAGTTGTTTCACCATCAAGCATATTACCATTTTCATCACGCAATACGACTCGAACCTTTGCCTCTGCACCATCAGACTCGATAGCTCTCAAATAACAACGGAACGCTGAGAAATACGAAGTACCAAGAGCACGAACCATCTGATTCTTTGTATTGAATCCATAAACATTATACTTCTCACCATCAGAAATATGGTTAATAGCCTCCTGCTTTGGACCTAAGTTTCCATAGAAATATCCATTATTACCAAGTCTAGTCAAATCTGTAGACGGAGACTTCGGGAATACTGCATCCTCAATATTACTAAACACCTTACCTGAAGAAGAAGGGAAAATAATATAAGGTGTATAAGCTTCCATTCCACCTTGAATAGTAGTAAATGTAGAAACATGATTCTCGTATGAAGTAAATTCATTTACACGACTCACACCTATTTTCTCAAGGACTGTAGAATTAACTTCAAATGGCAAAATCAATGATGACCAAACGGCACTAAACGAACGGCTGTAATCCAACTTCGTTGCAGTAAATGCTACAGGAGCGTAAAATTCTTTTGAATCAGTCAAATAACAATAATTACAAACATAACCATTTTCAGAAGTATTTTCAATTATATTTTTCTCAGTTATGGCTGTATTGGTATTTTCCGACTCTAGAATCAAGAATTCATTATCATTAAGAGTTGGTTTACCAACAAGGCTTCCACCAACACTATTTACATATCCAGTCTTCTTAACATTCTTTGAAGTCAAAGCATAATATGCATATTTATAAACCTTAGTATTCTGAGTTACCGGAACCAAAAATGTAGGATTATTTACATCACAACCATAAACCGTATTCATATCAGCTGCCAAAGCAAGCAAAGAACTATATGTTACGCCGTCATTACCAACATAGCCAATAATATTATCACCTACAGTACAACAATTTTTATAGTTTCCATCATTTGAGCGCGCAATCACAGCATTAGCAACACAAAGATTATTCACCTTACCATCAGCAGAAAGAGTACCAATCAAAGCCTCATTAGTTAAAGTAAGTGTTCTTGCATTACCATTTATTGTTCCGCCATACTTACTAATATATGCATCTGTAGAGAAAGACGCCTCAATATTGATTTCCGCTGCATTGTTTGCATTATCAAGATTTGCATACGCTGCAGTCATTTCAGCATTAGCATCTTCCAATTTTTCTGACAACTGTACATAAATTGGATTTTCTTGCACAGTTGTTGTTAAAGTATTATTTAAAGCATCACTCTGGAGTTTTGTTACAACTGCTATAGCCTTCAAAAAACCATTAACATTACCAATACCATTATTTGCCTCCTTATCAGTAGTAAAATTTGCACCTATCTTAGTTCTATAGAACAGATAAAATTCTTTATTTCTTACAGTTCTAAAAACATCATAAGCACTCTTCTGTTCTCCAATCGCACCATTTAGTAAATTTGGATTTACAGGATAAACATTATAATAGCTTACTATTTTAGCATACTGTTCATTACCTTCCAATGCTAAAAATGCATCTATAGACTCATCGTCATCTTCATAACCATTTTCGTCTATCCAATCATAGTATGCATCCCATGCATCATCAGAAAGAGACTTTAAATTCACCGTCTGAAGATACAACTTTACATTTTTCAGTTTATTATTTATCTCAGTAGTTGAACTTAAATTTGATGCCGATTCTACTTCTGCATATACATCATAACACTGTGAAGTCAACTCGTCATACACCTCCACAGTAACAAATTGCTGAGTGTTTCCCAACTGTCCCTGAATGCTATTAACTTTTGCCACAGCATTATCATAAGCAGTCTGATATTGAGATATTTTGCTATACTCAGCAAAAGCATCCTTCAACTGAGCTGAAGTAGACACGTTTACCTGTGCCTTAGTGCATAGAGGAGCACAAAGCATCAAGCAAATAAATAAAAGTAATAAATTCTTCATATATCAATCGAATTAATAGATTCTTATATTTTCGGCAAAGATACAAAAAATTTATGATATATGCTATATATTATGTTTTTTTCGTAAAAAAATATTTAGCAATACAATATTATCCATGTAAAGATTATTCACACATACTTCACTAAAAGTAAGTTATTTAACATATTTACAAAGCATTATTAAACACACAGTAAGCACACCATTCTGCAACATCAAATAAAGGTCAAATATATTTCACAACCTCAAACGATCAACCTTCAAATAAATTCTTAACATGACCTCAAAATCTAAAAAAATATTAAATAAAGCGCTCATGTGTTGCACATGATAAAAATTATGGATATCTTAGCAAACTTGAATTATAACTATAATGGAAAAAGTACAATTAGCTATAGTCAACCTGTTGGGAGCAATCCTTAACGACAACAAAGCGGACGAGAAACTCTTTGCCGACAATCCGCAGGAGTTCTGGAACAGCTTTTACGAACAAGCGTACAACCAGTGCGTAGGACCGCTAATTCTTGACAGCATTGAAAAAAACGGAATACAACCGCCTCTGCGCACAAAACTGAAGTTCATCTATCTTAGAGACAAGACGGAGAAACTTTATGCCATTCATTTGCAGACAATACTGGCTTTAAGAAAGATTATGCAAAGTGGCAACGTGCGCTCGCATGTCATAAAAGGAACGGACATAGCACAATTGTACAAGACTCCATCGCACAGAAAACTTGGCGACATAGATTTCTATGTCGAAGACTATTCACTCGCAATGAAGTTACTGAAAGCCAATGAAATAAAGGTTGAAGTAGGCACATTTATCGAGAAACACGACAATGTAAGAATCAACGGTGTTGAGATAGAACTGCACAAGCAGATTGTACAGCGATACCCAACGCTAAGTAGCAAAAAACGCTATGATTATCTGAAAAAGCATGTTGGCGACAAGGCAAAATTCTACTGCATGTACACGATTCTGCACAACATCTATCATCTTACGCACACTGGACTGAAGATGCACATGATCTGCGATTGGAATCAATATGTTTCGACATACGGAATTCAGCATATCCTCGAAACAAAAGACGAGCTCGTGATTAAATACGCAAACGCATTCAACTCCATTTTAATACATTATTTCGGACTAAACAAGGAGCACCTAAAAAAAGAAGACGGAACATACATGCTGCCATCGGAAGAAGAGCAACTACTTGGCGAAGAGATACTTGCGACATGTTTCGACCTCAAGAATATTCTGACAATCAAGCGTAATGGCGGAATAACATACATCAACTACGAAATTGCGCAATACCGTCATTTCTTAGGTTTCAAAGCAACGGTAAACGAAGTCTTGTGGAGTAGTTTGAATCAGACTCTGCACCTATTATTAAAGATAAAAACGGCAATCAAAAAAATCTTCAAAGCATAAAAAAATGGGCGATACTCAAAAGTACCGCCCTATTCTTTATATTATATAAGGTGCATTCCGTATTTTGCACATTCCTCGCGTTGTTTATCAGGCCAGATACTTGCCTGAGTCTCGCCGATGTGTGCCTTGTGCAACATTACCATGCACAAACGGCTCTGACCAATTCCGCCGCCAATAGAAAGCGGAAGTTTATCGTTGAGAAGCATCTTGTGGAAGTACAACTCCTTGCGTTCTTCCTTGCCACTCTCCTTCAACTGGCGGAGAAGGGCCTCCTTGTCTACGCGGATTCCCATAGAACTAAGCTCGAGTGCTCTGCCAAGAACAGGATACCAGATAAGGATATCGCCATTCAAGCCCTTGTAACCTTCGGAATTAGGAGTTGAATAGTCGTCGTAATCTGGAGCACGGCCGTCATGTGGCTCTCCGTCAGACAGTTTCTCACCGATTCCAATAATGAAAACAGCACCGTATTTCTTACAGATTTCATCCTCACGCTCGCGTGGAGAGAGATTTGGATACATCTGCAATAGCTCCTCAGCATGGATAAAGTGGATATCTTCAGGCAAGAAAGGCTTAATCTGAGGATACATCTCGCACGTCATATACTCGGTGCGGACGATGGCAGAATAGATTCGGCGAACAATCTTCTTAAGGAAATCGATGTTTCTGTCTTCCTTAGAGATTACTCGCTCCCAATCCCACTGGTCGACGTAGAGAGAATGGAGATTATCCAAATCCTCGTCGGCACGAATGGCATTCATGTCAGTATATAGTCCGTATCCGGTTTCGATTCCGTATTCAGCCAGAGTGAGTCTTTTCCACTTGGCAAGCGAATGTACCACCTCGGCCTTGGCATCGCCAAGTGCCTTGATAGGAAAAGTAACTGCTCTCTCAACTCCGTTAAGATCGTCGTTAATGCCTAGTCCTTTTAGCACAAACAGAGGAGCTGTGACGCGACGCAGGCGCAGCTCTGTAGAAAGGTTCATCTGAAAGAAGTCCTTAATCTTCTTTATCCCCTGCTCTGTTTGTTTGATGTCGAGCAGTGACTTATAGTCAGCTGGTTTAATAATACTCATTTTAAATTTCTTTTGTCGCTCTTCGTTTTAGCGTTGCAAAGATAAGTATTATTTATCAAAATGATGCAAATTCTTTAATTATTTTTCACAATTCACACAAATAACATTATAGATATTACATTTTATCACATCATCACCATTCAATAGGTGTTTCACCGTGCTCTAAAAGGTAACTATTTGCTTTCGAAAAGTGAGAATTGCCGAAAAATCCGCGATAAGCAGACAGCGGCGACGGGTGCGGAGATGTCAGCACCAAGTGACGATTGCGGTCGACAAATGCGCCTTTCCTCTGCGCCGGAGAGCCCCAGAAAATAAACACAAGATTCTGTCTCTGCGAGTTAAGAAGAGAGATTACGGCATCGGTAAAGGTTTCCCACCCTCTTCCGGCATGAGAGAAAGCCTGATGCTCGCGAACTGTAAGCGTTGTGTTGAGAAGCAATACACCCTGCTGTGCCCATCGGGTTAGATTGCCCGACTGCGGAACAGGCTTGCCTGTATCGTTGCTTACTTCCTTGAAGATATTCTGCAAAGATGGAGGAAACGGAACACCATCGTTAACCGAAAAGCACAAGCCGTGAGCCTGTCCCGGTCCGTGATAAGGGTCCTGACCAAGAATCACAACCTTCACCTTGTCGAACGGACAAAGGTTGAAAGCGTTGAAAATAAGGTTTCCCGGCGGATAGATGCGGTATTGCGCATACTCCTGCCTAACGAAGTTTACCAACTCGCCAAAATACGGTTTCTCGAACTCTGCGGCAAGATGCTGCTTCCACGAATCCTCTATCTTTACGTCCATAATTGCTATTATTTGTTATACTGCTTGCACACTTTTTTGTTTACCGCCTTCTTCAGCGCAGGAATCTTCTTTGCTATTTCCTGAACTGCAAGGTTTGCCACCTTGTGAGCCCCCCAGACATTAAGATGTGTGTTGTCCTGACGACCATTTGGGCACGCCTCGCAAGTATTTGGCTCAATCCACATGTAAACTTTTTTCGAGCCTTCGCGACCAAGCGACTGAACAAAATCGTGTGTCAATTTGTTATGGTCGATGAAGACGATACCGAGTTCTTTTGCCACATTTCGCGGACTGTCGAGGTATGCTCCGTGAGTATCGATGAGCGTATCGCCCTCTACTATATCATCAGCCTTAGCCTTGCGATAATCGTCGTTGGCAACGGCGTTCTTGTTGTGTCCGAAATTTCGGCGGACAATTGAGTTGAAGAGAACAGGAATCGCTCCTTTCTCCTTTGCCTCGACTGCAAACTTGCGAAGGTTGGCATCGAAAGTTGTTCCCGGGTCTGTGTGGCGGTCCTCCTTCGGTTTCTCGTCGTTGTGTCCAAACTGAATAAAGACGTAATCGCCCGGCTTAATATTCTTCAGAACCTCGTCCCATCTGCCTTCGTTGATGAAACTCTTGCTGCTTCGGCCGTTCACCGCGTAGTTCTTTACAACCACCTTGTCGGGATTGAAGAACTCACCCAGAACCTGTCCCCATCCACGCTCCTGATTACCCTTGTCGAGCGGTTTGTTTGCCATCGTAGAATCGCCGATGGTATGGATTGTCACAACATCATCTTTAGTAGCCGAAACAAAGACAAACAATGCCGCTACAACGCACATTAGTGCAATAAACTTTAGTTTCATATGTTTTAATATTTAGTTAGTATTCAATCTTTATATCGATGCCAGCCGCCAAACATTCGGCTCCCATCGGCGGATTTTCCTTGTCGATAGTGAGTTCGATGCTCGTTATATGCGGAAACTCGTTCTTGATGCGGTTTGCGATGCGTCCGCCAACATGTTCAAGAAGTTTTGACGAGACTGCCATCTCCAGTCTTACTATCTCAAAAATATCGGCATAACTTATCGTTCCTTCCAGATTGTCGGTCAGCATAGCCTTGGAGAAATCATAGCCTATTTTCAGGCTGACGTAGAAATACGCGCCTGTGAGTTGCTCTTGCGGCAAAACCCCATGACGGGCAAATATCTTTATCTTGTTAAGATGTACAAAAGTATTCATTTTCATTGATTTATCTTATTTCTCCACATTCCTTGCAGATTAGATTTCCATCCTGATAAACGAGCGACTCGCTTCCGCAGTTTGGACACATCACGCCCTTCGCTTCTGTTCCGTTTACGACGTACTTCTTGAGAGCCTGTTTAACGCCGTTTTTCCACGTGTTGATGCTCTCGCTTTCGAGCTGAAGAGAGCCTACGAGCTTTATTACATAATGCGTAGGCATTCGGTATCTGAGCACGCCGCTGATAAGTTTGGCGTAGTTCCAATATTCCTTATTGAACTTCTCGCTCAAGCCCTCGACAGTTGTCTTGTAGCCGCGCTTGTTCTGAAACTGAAAATCGTATCGTTTTGTGCCGTCGGGCAGAACGTTCTTTATGATTTTTCCCTTGGTAACGGATTTTGGCAGAACAATGCCTTCCTCATCATCTTGCAGACCTGTGAATATCTCGTAAGGATAGCCGTCGAGCAATCCTACGAAAGCCACCCATTTTTCCTTGTTATTCTGAAATCTTACCACATCACATTCGAGCGACTGCGGACGAACCTCGGTTATTATCGGCTGCTTGAACACCACGGAATCCTTTGACATCGGCTCTGTTTCCTCATTTTTCTCGCAACGCACATTACAAACCCAGCACCCGTTGCGCCAAGCCTCGATATAAAGTTTGCTTGCCAGACTTTCGTCAGCCTTTGCAGAAAGCATGATGTCGACAGCCACGGCATGGTCCGACCATTTCTGCAACTCTCCGTAAAGTTTTAGTTTTGCAATACCGTCGTTGCCCTCACGCTCCTGAATGACAGGCAGATGAGCCAACGCCGCAAGACTTTTCTTCTCGGAACGGACTGACGCCAAGCATGATATGTTTCGTCTGCCATACTTCTGCATCTCGGCAAACAGAGAAGCATCGGCATCTTTTATGCGGTTTATGAAGGCATTTTCAGCCTCCTTCTCGCTGTTGTAAATGCCGAAAGTTCCGCGTTCTTTCGCAAGTTGAACCGACGATGAATAAACCGACAAGGCAAGGTTGCGGTAAACACCAGAAAAAAATTCGGCAGCATCGTGCGAACCGTTGCGGAGATTCAACGCCGCCACAGTCTCATCCTCGCCCAGCAATCCGATGCCCGTGCGACGTATGAGTTTCGTCTTTTCGTATATTTTCTCCCAAAGTCGCTTTTCGGTATATTTTACCTCGTCGCTCTCGGGGTCTTCGTCTATTTTCTCAAGAATATGCTCTATCTTTTCGAGTTCAAGGTCTACTATGTCGTCCATTATTCTTTGGGCGATTCGTGCATGACGGTCGAAAAGTTCGTAGTTGAACGATGCCGACGACGAGAACGGATTCTGAACGTACGAATACAGATTCATCACGAGCAACCGGCACGAATCGTACGCGCTCAGCTGAATCTCGCCCGACGGATTGGTACAAATGCTTCTGCACTCGTCGTAGCAGTCAGATACGCTTTCGCGCGTAATTCTGTCCCAGAAAAGGATTTCGGGCTGGGCACTCCTCATCACATTATGCATCATTATCTGCCACAAATCAGTAGCCTCGATATGCTGCTTTACGACCGGAGTCTGCGCATCGAGCGGAAACTGCTGGGCATACTGGCGATTATTTATTACCGCCTTCATAAACTCATCATCAATCTTCACAGCCACGTTCGTAGCGGCGTTTTTCATGCCGATGAACGCCTCGACCTCAGGGTGGCGGACAGAGAGAGAAAGCACAAGCGAGCCTTCGGGAGCTATCTCGTGCGCCGTATTTGAATACCGCTCCATAAACGGAACAAGTCCGATGGATGTCAGGTTTGATGTCTTGACAGCATAGCCTTTAGGACGCAGCTGGCTGAGGTCGTGCCCCACTCCACCGCGACGTTTCAGAAGCTGAACCTGTTCCTCGTCGATGTGCATAATTGCGCCGTACGAATCCGACGAGCCTTTAAGTCCGATGGCAAAGCAGCTCGACAACGACTCGGCAACATAGTTATTGCCGATGCCCGACATCAGTCGCGATTCAGGAATAAGATATCTGAAATGTTCGAACAGACCGAAAATCTCGCTCTCATCAACAGGATTAGGATAGCGAGCCTCAACTCTGGCGATTTCCTTCGCCATGCGCCTGTGCATCTCGTCGGGCGTAAGTTCGCACACGTTTCCGTCCGAATCCTTCAGGGCGTATTTCTTCACCCAGACCTCGGATGCAACATTGTCTCCGCCGAAATATTTCAGGGCAGCAGCAAAAGCCTCGTCAAATGTAAGTGTTTTAGCCACAATCTTAGTTCTTTTGATTAGAGTTCTGCAAAATTACAAAAAAATGTGCTAATTTTGTGCTCTAAACAATCAAAACAATTTATGGATAGCATAAAAAACAGACGTTCAATACGCAAGTATTCGGACAAAGATATTGAGGCTTCTCTGCTGAACGAGATTATCGCGGAGGCTATGCAGACTCCAACGATGGGAAATATGCAGCTCTACAGCGTTGTAGTGAGCCGAAGCAAGGAGATTAAAGAGCAGTTGGCACCAGCGCACTTCAACCAGCCAATGGTTACTGGCGCACCTGTAGTTCTGACATTCTGCGCCGACTTCAACCGCTTTACAAAGTGGTGCGAACAGCGCAACGCCGATGCCGGATACGACAACTTTCTGTCGTTCATGAATGCCGTTCAGGACACTCTCCTGTTTGCCCAGACAGTCACCGTGCTTGCCGAGGCTGCCGGACTTGGCACATGCTATCTCGGCACAACGGTATACATGCCCGAAACCATCTCGAAGGTGCTGAATCTGCCGAAGTTCGTCGTGCCTGTTGCAACAATAACCGTTGGATATCCAGCCGAGGATGCAAAGAAGAGCGACCGTCTTCCTGTCGAAGCCATCATGCACAATGAGACATATCACGACTACTCAGCCGAGCAGATAGACCAGATTTATTCGGCAAAAGAGGCTCTCGAAGAGAACAAGGAGTTTGTAAGAATAAACAAGAAAGAGAACCTTGCACAAGTGTTTACCGATTGCCGATACACCCGCAAGGACAACGAGGCTCTCTCTAAAACTCTTTGGGACTTTGTAAAGAAACAAGGTTTCTGAAAGAACTCTCGGAAATAAAAAATCAACCGTTTCATCATCTTCCTGAATGAATGAAACGGTTGATTTCGTTTTATATCTATCTCTGCTTCACCAGAGCCTCTATTTCCTGCATATCCTTCTGCAACTGCTTGTCGTTTTCAAGCAAGCCCGAGATTATCTTCGTTGCATGAAGCACGGTTGCGTGGTTTCGCTTTCCAATCATCGTACCGATGCGCGACAGCGACGTGTCGGTGTACTTCTGCGAAAGATACATGGCAATCTGACGAATCTGAACCACCTTTTGCTTTCGGCTTGGAGTCTGAATCTCCTTCGGTTCGATGTTGTAGTACGAGCAAACCTTCGTGATGATGTCATCGACGGTTATCGGCTTGTTCGAGAGAGTTGCAATCTGATGCACAAGGTTCTCTGCCATCGTCAAGTCAGGGTCGCGATTAAACACGGCTGCACGCGCCATGAGCGATGTTATGATGCCTTCCAAATCGCGCACGCTCTCATCAACATTCTCGGCGATATAATTTATTACCTCTTCTGAGAAATGCAATCCGTCGCGATGCACCTTGCTGTGTATAACTTCCTTTCGCAGAGCCACGTCGGGACGCGAAATTTCAGCCAGCAATCCCCACTTGAAACGCGACAGAAGTCGGTCCGTCATTCCCTGCAATTTTACCGGCGGACGGTCGCAAGTAAGAATCAGCTGCTTTCTGTTCTGATGCAGATAGTTGAAGATGTGGAAGAACGTGTCCTGCGTCTTCACAAGCGACGCAGAGGCAAACTCCTGAACATCATCAAGAATCAGCACGTCAATACTCTGATAAAAGTTTATGAAGTTGTTGAAAGTATTGTTTCTTACAGAATCGGTATACTGCACCTGAAACTCGTGCGCAGCAACATAGAGCACGCGTTTCTCGGGATATCGTTCCTTAATCTTTATACCGATGGCATTGGCAAGATGCGTCTTTCCCACTCCCGGAGGGCCGTAAAGGAACAACGGGTTGAACGCAGTATCAGCAGGACGCTCGGCAATAGCCTCGCCGGCCGAACGAGGCAGTTTGTTACAGCCTCCAACGATGAAATTCTCGAAATTGTAGTTTGGGTTAAGACGAGGATCGAGCGGACGGAGCACAGGCTTCTCATTCGGATTCGTAATCTCAGGCTTCTTAAGTTCTTCCTTGAATACAGTACGCTTAGTAGCCTCCACATCAACAGTAAGATTGTTCTTCTTGTCGGCAAGTACGCGGTATTCAAGTTTTGTGCCCTTTCCAAAAACCTTCTGGATGGCAAAGCGCAACAGGTCGAGATGATCAGCTTCGATACGTTCAACTACAAAGTGACTCGGCGCACTAAGAATAAGTTCGCCGTTAGAATATTCTATGGGCTGTATGGCTCCGAACCAAGTCGTGAACTCGCGTTCAGGAGTGTTGTTCCGGATAATGCCAAGACATTGTTCCCACATTTGTTTTACATCAAAGTTGCTCATCTGTTAATGCACTTTTTAATCTACAAGTTTGTTCGAGTTTGCAAAACTACAAAAAAAATCCCGCACTTCTACAATCGAAGCGCGGGATTTTTATCTTTAAGCCGAGTAAGTTTTACTCCGACTTTTTTTTCTTATCGCTCTTTCCCCAAACAGAGAAGTGAACGTAACGCTTAGGATTCTCCTGCAAATCTTTCATCAGGCTTGCAGCGTTTGCTGTTGCCGCATTCAGATTGTCGTAAATCGATCTGTCGTTAAGCATCAGGCCGATATTGTTGTCCTTGCTGTTCATCTTCTTGTTCAAATCGTCAGTCATAGTCTGAACGTTGGCAAGAGTTGCGTCTACACCTGCAAGAGTCTTCTGAACGTCAAGTTCCTTAAGTTTTGCGCTTGTCTCTTCGAAGTTTCCTGCTATCACGTTTAGCTTCTTTGTCAGCTGCGGAATATCGCCTGCCATAAGTCTGTTAAGCTGCTGAGTTGTAACATCGAGGTTGGCAGTAATTCTTTCGGCATTGTGCAAAGTGCCGGCCAACGCAGGATCAGCGAGCAGAGTATTAACAGAAGTCAGTATCGAGTCGAGCTTAGGCAACAGAGCCTGAATTTCGGGAACCATGTTGGCAGCCGCGCCAAGAGCGCCGGCATTTACGCCACCTTTGATAGTGTCGCCCGGCTCGCATTTTTCGCGAGGGTTAGTGGCGAGCAGCAAATTCATCTTTACAGTTCCCAGCATCTCGGTTACAAGTTCGGCGGTTGTTCCCTTCGGAATTCGCATGTCCTTGTCAACCTCAATCTCGACAATCACGTTGCCGGGATGCTCGTAGTCATAGTTGATACTTCTGACAATACCTATGCTATAACCGTCGGCATAAACCGGACTCGAAGCAGTTAAACCCTGAATGTTCTCAAAGGCAACGTAATAGAAGTTGCTCGACTTGAATACGTTTATGCCTTTCAGGAAATTTATTCCTACGAACATTATAACAACAGCAGCTATGGCTGTGATAGCAATCTTTACCTCTTTTGCAGATGATTTCATTTTCGTTTTTATACCTTATTATTTCAGAAGAGCCTTAGCCTCTGCAACCGGAATCTTCTTACCATTGTGGAATGCAATGATAAATGCTCCCGGAACCTTGGCATTAGCCTCAGTTCTCAACTTCTGGATTTCATCAAAGTTTGAAGTTTCACCGTAAGTATACTTATACATACCGCCTTCCTTATAATAAGAGACACCAGTAAGTCCGAACTTGCCATCAGCATTGCTGATTGGAGCGCTTACAGCACCAAGCTGAACCTTGAATACAGGCTTAGAACCAGAAGCAGCTGGCTTAACAGCAGGTGCAGCTGGCTTAACAGCAGGTGCAGCGGCTGGCTTGGCTGCCGGCGTTGGTGTTGCGGCTGGAGCAGGAGTTGCTGGCTTAGCAGGTGCTGGTGCAGCAGGTTTTGCAGGTGCTGGAGCGGCTGGCTCTGGAGTTGCAGGTGCAGCAGGAGCTGGTGCTGGTGTTGGAGCTGGCTCGGCAACAGGTGCGGCTGGCTTAGCAGGAGCCGGAGCAGCAGGTGCAGCAGGAGCGGCTGGTGCTGGAGCAACAGGAGCCTCAACTACGGCAGGTGCGGCTGGAGCAGGCTCTTCAACAACAGCTGGAGCGGCTGGTGCCGGTGCGCCCGGAGCATTTGGATTAACCGGAGCAGCAACAACGGCTGGAGCAGCAGGTGCAGCAGCAGGAGCTACGGCAGGCTCTGACGCTGTTGCAGTAACAGTAGGAACGCTGCCTACGATTGCATCGTCGTTGCTTGATATTGTAGCAGTCTTGATACGACCGTCGTTGTTGTGACGATAGTTAAGGAATGCCTCGTAGATACTCTTTGACATGTTTGAGATACCCTCGTCTGATGTAAGATACTGCTCTTCATCAGGAGTTGAGATATAACCAAGTTCGATAAGTACGCTTGGCATAGAAGTACATCTCAACACAAGGAATCCTGCCTGATGCACACCACGGTCGGCACGGTTTGCAGTAGACACGAACTTGTTCTGGATAAGGCGAGCAAACTCGACACTCTGTTCCATGTACTTGTCCTGCATGTACTCGAACATGATATAACTCTCAGACGAACTTGGGTTGAAGCCCTCGTACTTTTCACGGTAGTTATCCTCAACAAGGATTACATTGTTCTCCTTCTTTGCAACCTCAAGGTTTGCCTCGGCCTTGGCCATACCAAGCGTATAAGTCTCGGCACCACGGGCAATCTTTCCACTTGGGAGAGAGTTGGTGTGTATAGAGATGAACAAGTCGGCCTTGTTCTTGTTTGCGATGTTTGCACGCTCGTCAAGCGGAACAAACTCATCCTTCTTACGAGTATAGATGACCTTTACATCGCTACAGTTTTTCTCGATTAGGCGTCCAACTTCCAAAGCAATAGATAGATTGATAACTTTCTCTCGTGTTGTTGAACCGATAGCACCGGGGTCATGACCACCATGTCCCGGGTCGATAACTACGATAAACTTTTTACTTGCAGGAGCAGATGCTCCGAATGAAGGCATATTCCATGCCACATTCAACGCTAGAAATGCTAATAAGAATATTTTTTTGCACATAACATTTAAAGTATAATGTCGCAAAAATAATATTTTTTTTGTAAAAGTCTAATAATCTGCATAACATTTTTTCGTTTTAATACTGCTTTTTGACATAATTTAGTTACTTTTGCTTCCGCAAAAAGAATAGATTGTTCTGCATAGTTTTAACACAATATTCTATTTCTCAGATAAAAAATGAATCCGCTGGACATAATTAACAAATACTACCCCGAGGAATCGGAACTGAAAGAAATTCTGCTTTTCCACAGCCGGTGCGTTGCCGACATGGCTATAGAAATTGCAAACAAACATCCAGAATTTGATATAGACAAAGACTTTGTTTTCGAGGCGGCAATGCTTCACGACATAGGCATTTTCGAGACTGATGCTCCCGGAATAAAATGCTTTGGCACAGAACCTTACATCTGCCACGGCACTATTGGCGCACGAATAATGGAGGCCGAGGGATATCCGCGCCACGCAAGGGTTTGCGAAAGGCACACGGGCACGGGGCTGTCGCTCAAGCAGATTGTTGAACAAAATCTGCCGGTTCCGCACAAGGATTTGATTCCCGAAACGTTAGAAGAACAACTTATCTGCTTTGCCGACAAGTTTTACAGCAAGTCGAACCTCGAAAAAGTAAAGACTCCGGAGCAGGCTCTGAAAAGCATCAGAAAATTCGGAGACGACGGAATTGAGAGGTTCGAAAATTGGTGTAAAATGTTTCTGTAACACAGAAAATATCATTAAAAGATTAGCAGGTAACAAGGAAATGTTGTAATTTTGCCGACGTTTTGAAGAAAAAAACATTCATATTTGCATCATTCGTACTGTTGTTCCTCATGGCGCAACGGTCTAATGCCCGTTTTGCGGTTGAGCGTCACAATTTTTCGGTGAGCGATTCCGTAAAGCCAGATGCCATACGTTCAGATTCTCTTGCAAACGATTCGCTGTCGCACGACTCTGTTGGTGTGAACAGAAAAAATCAGCCGCTCGAAGCACCTGTCGAGTACACAGCAAACGACTCAATTGTGTACGAGGCTGGCAAGGGTTTTGCCCATCTGTATGGAAAAAGCAAGGTTTCGTATCAGAATATCACTCTCGAGGCCGACCAGATTTCGATGAATATCGACAGCAGCACCGTATTTGCACAAGGTATGCCCGACTCGCTCGGAGTGATGAACGGTCTGCCGGTATTTACCGACGGCGACACGCCGTACAACGCCGAGACTATGAGCTACAACTTCAAGACAAAGCGCGGCTACATAACCAACGTCGACACAAAGCAGGGCGACGGATTCCTGACGAGTGAGAGGGCCAAGAAAGGCTCGAACGACGAACTTTATGTTGAGCACGCCAAATATACAACCTGCGACGAAAAGCATCCGCACTTCTATCTGGCTCTGAGCCGCGCCAAGGTGCGTCCGGGAAAGGACGTGGTATCGGGTCCGGCATGGCTCGTGGTCGAGGATGTTACGCTGCCGCTTGCCGTTCCGTTCTTCTACTTCCCGTTCAGCAGCAAGTATTCGAGCGGATTCATCATGCCAACATACGGCGACGAGAGCACGCGAGGATTCTATCTTCGCGACGGAGGATATTACTTTGCCATAAGCGACCGCATGGACCTGAAGCTGCTCGGCGACATCTACACGCAGGGGTCGTGGGGCTTGAAGGCATCGTCTAACTACGTTAAGAGATACCGCTACTCGGGCAGTTTCAACGCCAGTTACATGAAGACAAAGAGCGGCGACAAGGGCATAGACCAGACCGAGTCGACCGACTTTCAGATAAACTGGAGCCATCGTCAGGATGCAAAGGCAAACCCGAAGATAGGCTTCTCTGCAAGTGTCAGATTCAACACAAGCAGTTATAACGCCAACAGCCTTTCGGCAAGATATAATCTGGCCGAATATTCATCAAACACAAAGGCTTCGAGTATCTCGCTCAACCTTAACGACTTGTGGGGAACGGGAGCAACTCTCTCGCTCACCTCTACCCTCTCGCAGAACACTCGCGACAGCTCTATGCAGGTGTCTCTTCCGGGAGTAGACTTCAGAATTCCTAAGTTCTATCCGTTCAAGCGCAAGAAGGCGGCCGGAAGCGCACGATGGTACGAGAAAATCGGCATAAACTACAATATGCAGATGGCTAACAGCATCAGCACAAAGGAAGACAAACTGCTGCACTCGAGTTTTGCAAAAGACTGGAAGAATGGTATGAACCATCAACTCAGCACCGACATGAGTTTCAGCCTTCTGAAATACATTAACGTTAGTCCGCAAGTCAGCTATCACGAACGCTGGTACACCTACAAGGTGGAGCAAAAATACAACAAGGACAAGGGCGTAGTAGAACGCGATACAATTACGGGATTCAACCGAGTTTACGACTATTCTACCGGCATTTCTGCCAATACTACGCTCTACGGTTTCTATGTTCCGAGCCGCAAACTTTTCGGCGACAAGGTTGTGGCAATACGCCACGTCCTAACGCCTCAGGTTTCGTACAGTTATACGCCCGATTTCAGCGACAAGCGATTCGGAGTTTACGGAACATACAAGGATGCCAACGGCAACGATGTGCAGTACAACTACTACGAGGGTGCACTCTATGGCGCGCCGGGAAGCGGTCTGTCAAGCTCGATGAACTTCTCGATAGGCAACAACGTTGAGATGAAGATTCGTTCGGACAAGGATTCGACTGGTTACAAGAAGATTAGTCTTATCGACAACCTTGGTGTAAGCATGGGCTACAACTTTGCAGCCACAACACGCAAATGGAGCGACATGACCGTAAATCTGCGTCTGAAACTGTCTAAGAGCTATACGTTCAGCACCACAGCCGTATTTGCCACATACGCTTACGACGACAACGGAGACCTGAGCGACCGTACCGAATGGAGTTACGGACGCTTCGGCCGCTATCAGGGAATGAGCCAGAGCATTTCGTACACCCTTAACAACGAGAAACTCGCCAAATTGTTCGGCTTCGGAAAGAAGGACAAAGAACAAGAATCTACCGAAAACAAAGCAGACGATGCTAACGAGGACGGCGAAGAGAAAAATGTTGTAAGAAAGGATAAGCACAAGGAAGATACTACCGACAAAGACGGCTACATGGCTTTCAAACTGCCGTGGTCGCTGAGTTTCTCGTATGGCGTATCGCTTGCCGAAGACCACACAAAGAGCAAATTCAACGTGCGCACGCACCGCTATCCATACAAACTAACCCACACGCTCAACTTCAGCGGAAACGTTGGAATCTCGAGCAACTGGAGTTTCAGCTTCAGTTCGGGCTACGACTTCAACAACCACCGCATTTCGGCAACGACCTGCTCTATTGGCAGAAGCATGCATTGCTTCGACATGAGCGGAAGTTTTGTGGTTGGTCCATACACATCATACAACATCTCGCTTCGCGCCAATGCCTCGGAACTTGCCGATGCCCTGAAGTACGAGAAGAAGAGTAGCATGTCGTCAACGCTCGACTGGTACTAAAATTTGGATTATTGGATAAAAAGAATTATCTTTGCACGAGTTTGAAAAAACAAAAGGTCCCGTAGCTTAGCTGAATAGAGCGTCAGATTCCGGTTCTGAAGGTCATGGGTTTGAATCCCATCGGGATCACAAGGCACACATCGAGAAGTCCTTTAAACAAAGGGTTTCTCGATATTTTTTTACAAAGAGCCATATAAAGAAAAATTGAGTAAAGCGTTACAAAGTTACAGTTACAGTTCGTTTTTTTGAGGCATGGTATATATTAATATTAATAAAACTCTTTATTATAATATATATATAAATATCTAATAATTAATATATTATATAATATAATATATATAATATATATAATATATAAAATAAAAAAAAGAGAGAGAATAAATTAAACTACAACCCTCTCGAAAAACAACTGTAACCACTGTAACTGTAACTCTCCCGTATATATTTTTCTCCTAAAAGGCATTATATCAGCATTATACGATACGCCCTCGGCATTATCGGAAAGAATACACAACGTTACAGACACCCGTAAAGCCGAATTTTCAGCTCAAAGTCCGTTCGATTGCTACCGAAAGAGACGCATGGCAATCCCGAACTCGCTCTAAAGGCTACGCGAGTTCTGGATTATTCTCGACGCATCTATTTCCTTAAATCATTGGCTTTATGAAAATTACAACACTTTTCTGTATTTCACAGACGCTGAAAGCGTCTCCGCTTAGTAACCGTAGGTCGGGACGACCTGCGGTATAATAGCCATTAACAACAAGCACTCTGAAAGAGTGCCCCATTAGTTGCAATGGACGACCGCTTTCAGGGTCAATGATATTCGTTGGATTACCCATGAAGCGAGAAAGAAGCCAAACGTATATTTTCCCACAGAGAAAAAAAATCGCATATAATCGTACGGAACTCCTAAAAACGTACGTTAACGCATAAGTGGCAATTTTAGGGTTTGTATCTTTGCATCGCAAACAAGTTACAAGCCCGCATCCCGAACGAAACCCGAAAACATCCCAAACAAAAGCCATAGCACAATGAAGAAGCCTCACCCATACGCCACCGCCCCTTTCGCCCCAAACGGACTACTGTTTCAGACTGACTTTAATATCCATCTCGCCCATTTTTATAATCCAGTCGGTCTTCTGTTTCAAAAGAGTTTCGAAGTAAGGAACAATATCGTCGCCATAAGCTCTGTGGCTGTAAAAGTTAAGCTGTACAGCTGGCTTTCCGTTCAACTTGATTTTCTTGTAATGATGAATGTCCGACTCTACAAACGATGTCTTGCCATTCTCGTAGGCAGCAACCATAAAGTCGATGATAACCTCGCCTCCCTTTCTCTCCAGAACCTGATAATTGCAGCATCCGTCAGTTTTCTTGCGTTCGTCGAGTTCGCGCACCTTGGCCATGACCAAATCAGAAACCTCGACATCTGCAACAACCACAGAAACGCTAAACATATCGTCGTAATGCTCAGGTTTCTGTCCTTCGGGAAAGAACTCTTCCAAGTAGTAATATTCGGCAGGATGAGAGCTCCAGCCAAGCTTATAATCCTTTCCGTCGAATGAGATTGGAGCTTTGATGTTAAGATAGTTCTGTGCGTTTTGTGCCATTGCCGAGCACGACATTGCCACGAACAATGCCAAAAGTGTTTTCTTAATCTTGTTCATATACCTGTTTTTAATCGCCGCAAAAGTAGTGAAAAGAATGTTATTGCTGAGCATTTTATAATTTTTTAACACATCTGCTGCACAACACACTTTGCCGCTCCCGAAACGTATCAACAAAACAAAAACCGCCTCTGCCTGCAAGGAGCAGAAACGGTTTCGGTATAAGATTCGTTCTTTGTAATAATTCAATCAGTTGCAGTCCCAGTTGTAAAGAACCCGAGAGAAGTCGCGCTTTTTCAAGTCGTCTCTTGAAATGAAGAAATTGCCAATGCCGCAGTCGCCCCACATTATCAAGCCGTCACCAACATCGCCTTCGCCACAGCTGTCAATCTGCAACAGAAGAACATCCTTGTCATCGTCGGGCAGACGAGGGTCGCATTGTGTAAACGCCGGATATCCGCCTATTCTATGTCCTTCTCTGCTACACTCGTCATAAAATTCATCACTTATGCTTTCGCTGAAGAAATCGTAGAAAGGCACATTATCATCGGGAACTGGCAGATTCAGTTTTGGAGCAATCTTACGCACCTCTCTTTCAAAAAGATCCTCGCAAGTCATATTCAGGACATTTTCCTGTTTCTCGAAAGAAAGGGCAAACTCGGGCGATAGCGGGAAATACTCCACCTCCTCGGCAGTCTTGACGCCCATTGCCCTGAGAGCATCCTCGCTCATAGGCTCGCCGATGTTCTCGTGATATACCGGACGCCATTTGTCGTAATTTCTATTATCAAAATCGCAGCCGTAAATATCGTCGGGCTTTATGAAGAACTGAAGGATTCCACTCTCAGGAAAGTCATCGAGATGCGGCATCTGCCCGAAGTTTATCTGAGCCAGAAGTACGAGTTTTGTCCCGTCGTCTTTTGCCGTAGGATATTCCATTCCATCCTGCCAGTAAGGAAGTCCGCCAAACTTGCTGTCAGTCAAGAGCAGCGGTTTGTTCTTATCAACTATGTCGGCAACAATCTCTACGGCTGTTACGGCAGTCTGTTTCTTTATCTCATCAAAAATCAGTCTTGCCTGTGCATTTGTGTAAAAGCAATCGTCATCGTCTTCATACTCTTCGTCATCGTCGTCATAGTCAAAATCGTCGTCGTCATCAAGATTTCCTTTGAACAGATACGAGACGTCTTCCAACTCCTCATAATCTTCTGTATCCTTATTTTTCATATCTACAAGATAAATGTTTCTTCCCAAAGTTGGAAATTACGACAAAGATATAAAAAAATGACAAATTTACTTCTTGTTCGACAAAAACATTCCGGCAATAATCAATACCGAGCCTATGATGAAGTACACGGTTATATCCTCGCTAAGCACAACCCACGCAAAGACAATGGTTGTAACGGGATTGAAATAGACGTAGTTTGTGGCAGCCACCGCGCCGAGTCTCTTTATAACCCAGTTCCATACAAGAAAGCAGAGCATTGACGCCACGCAGCCAAGAAACAGAAGGTTGTTGAGCACTTCGGGGCGCATGATGTCGGCAAGCGACGGAAATCCCGGCACAAACCAATAGTAAGGAAGCATAGACACAAGTCCGTAGAAAAATACTTTTCTGGTCACAAAGATTGTGTTGTACTTCTGGCTTGCCGGAATCATAAGCAGAGAGTAGACAGCCCAGCAAAGGCACGCCGCAAAAGCCAGGGCATCGCCAAGCGGCGAGAGATGGAGCACGAAATGACCGTTAAGAACAACCACCACAACACCAAGGGCAGCCATCAGAGTGCCCAGAATCTGAATCTTACTGAGTCTTTCCGACTTGTAGAACAGCGATATAAGCGCAGTTGCAAAGAGCGGACAGAGGCAAACTATAAGCGACGTGTTTGTGGTTGTTGTATAGTTCATAGCCGAATTTTCGGTAAGGAAATAGAGCGAGCCGCCGCTTATGCCAAGTCCGAGCATCAGCATTTCGTCCTTAACAGAATCGGCAAAGAGGCGAAACTTCTTCAGCCCGGTCTTTGTCCAGCCCATCTTGCGCGGATAGTACGACAGCGACGTGGCAAGCAGCAGCACATAGGCTATTATAAACCTGAGCGTGAATATCTGCGCAGGCGACAGTCCGCCGTTTAGCAGCAGTTTTGTAAATACGAAGGTAGAGCCCCATATCGCCACCACAACAAAGGCTACGAAATGATACAACAAATTACTCATGTCTGGAAATAATCTTTTTACGGCAGTAAAGATACAAACTATTTTTTTGTTGAAGTCTGTTTTGTCTGCATTTTGAAAAACATAGGCGGAAAAACAAAAAAATCTGATTCTTCGTCTTTCCGCCCAACTCGTTTTCTATTGCAAGGCTTCACCCTGTTTGCATTACCAATGATTTGGCTTACATGAATTACCCGCTATCTCTTTCCCAACACATTCAGAATCAAGACTTTTCAACTTTCAAAATTCCAAATCGAGTTACAGTTACAGTTGTTTTTTGAGAGGGTAGTTTATGAATAATGAAAACCAACCGCCAATTATGAATTATGAATTTTGAATTTTGAATTCTCAAATTGTAAATTCTGAATTATGAATTATGAATTCTCAAATTGTGAATTCTGAATTTTGAATTCTGAATTATGAATTGTGAATTATGAATTGTGAATTCTCAAATAACGTGTATCAGAAATCGTCCATCGGATAGCGCACGCCCCACTTACGGCGCAAACCGTCCATCAGCTGCATTATGTAGAGCGTCTCGTTGAGCGGCATGCTGTACGGCTCAAGCTGGTTGTCGGCAATAGCCTCGCGACACTCCAAGAACTGATATTCGTAGCCCGTAATCTGCCGCGGCACTTCAATCTCCTCTACAAACACGCGGTCGCGACCGTTCAGACGAATCCGCTGCGGATTGTTTATGTTGTCGATGATGATGTTGCCCTCCGTTCCGGCAATTACGCCGATATTATCGCCCACGCAGGCAGCCGACGACTGAAGGTTTGCAAGGATTCCATCTTCGAGAACGAGCGAGATTGAGTTTGTCAAATCCATTCCCGTTTTCGACTTTACACATTGCGACTCAATATTCAGAATCCTGCTGTCGAAAAACATTCTCACAAAGTTGATAGCATACACGCCAAGGTCGAGCAACGCGCCGCCGCAGAGGTCGGGCTGCATTATACGCGGTTTCTCGCCCATGCTGTAGCCCAGCGTTGCCGTAACAAGCCGCGGTTCTCCTATCCTGCCGTCGGATATGAGTTTGCGCACAATCTTCACGGCCGGCTGATAGCGAGTCCAGATGGCTTCGGCAAGGAAAACGCGCTTTTCTCGCGCCAGCGTAACAATCTCCTCAGCCTCACGATGATTTGCCATGAAAGCCTTCTCAACAAGGCAAGGCTTTCCGGCAAGGATAGCCTCGCGCGTAACACCGAAATGATGGCTGTGGGGCGTTGCAACGTACACAAGGTCAACATCGGGGTCGGCAATCAGCTCGCTGTACGAGCCGTAAGCCTTGGCAATGTTCCATTTTGCGGCAAACTCCTGCGCCCTGGCGAGCGTGCGCGACGCTATGGCATAAGCCTCTACATTAGTTAAATGGCAAAGCGTGATTGCTGCCTTTGTGGCTATCCAGCCTGCGCCGATAATTCCCACGCGCATGTTTTTGTCCTGTTCCATATAAATGTGCTTTTAAAAAAGGTTATAGTTCTTTACAGAAGCCGATGAATGACGGCATCTAACTTCCTTATGCACAAAAATATGACTAAAAAATCACTTTTGCAAGTCCGCCAGAAACAAACCATAAAAAAACAGAGCATCTTTCTTTGATTAGGATGCTCTGTTTTTCTGTTATTTATAATCAGGTTTCATTAAGCCAAACTTTATCGACTCAAGCTCCAATACTCGCGTAATCTCAAAATAGATTTCCTTTGCGTCGTAATATTTGCTGCCATTTTTCAAATAAATAAGGTCGCAGTTTCCGGCAAGAACCTGACGCTCGCGGTCGTATAGTTCGAGATAATGGTTCATAAAACTATACTCGTCGCTCACCTTCGTAACATAGAAAGGATGCTCCTTGTCTCCATAGCCCGTCATTGCTATCGTGTTGAAGATGCGAGTCATTCTGTTGAAATACAGAATACATTCGTCTTCTGCTACTCCCGATTTTGAATCTTTTGACAGCCTCTTCAAGGCAACGCCTTTGGCACAAAGAGCATCCAAGTTCAGCGGATTTACGCCTAAAGCCTTGTCTGCCCTCTTTATGCAATCCTTATATTTCTCTTCTCTCAGCAACTTCATCGACTCCCTTGCATCAAGCTCCTCGCCATCGTCGGTCAGGAAAGACTGCCCATAGAATGCCAGAATCCTCTCGGGAAAAGTCATCGTAGTGTCTATTTTCTCGGCCGACAGCCTCTTTACCAAATCCCTTACATGTTCGGGATTCTTCTTTATCTCCTTTTTAATACCCTTCCAGTCTACCGGAATAATCTCTCTTGTCTGAGCCACGCCAAGCAGCGAGAATGTCAGACAGCATACAAAAGTCAGAATGTACTTGTTCATACTTTTAGATTTTGTTATAACATCAGTTTTAGTTGTATTTCAGGTACAAAAGTAATAATATTTCGCTTACGCCTTTTCTTTTTCCAACAGTTTGTTGCAGATTACGAACATTATTTACAAAAAAAGTCTGGCTTCCGCGATGAGAAACCAGACTCTTTCTATTGTTGATATTCTTTTAAATTACTTCACGTTCTGGAAGCCATAACCGTTTGTAATCTTAGATGTCTGCATATCAGTTATACTGAACGGCAAGAAGTAGATTGGAGGATAGTCGTAAACATATCCGCACAAAACATTCTTGTTATAGTCGTCCTTGTTATCGCTGCTGAGGAGAGAAATACCCCAGTCAACTCTTGTATATCCGTCGGCTTCGAGAGCCTTTGCCTCTTCTTCATCAACATGGCGGAACAAGCCTACAATTGAAAGGTTTGTAGTTGTCTGATTGATTTTTGCCAAGTTCTTTGTTCTATCAGACTCCAACGAATAAGAAGCATAGCCAACAGAATACCAGTCATCGTTCTGACCTCTCCAGCATGGATAGAGAACTGTTGATGCAAGGTCATTCTGCCAGTCGTACTCAGCAGCCTCTTCAGGAGCAGAATACTGAGTTGTAAGGCGATATCCGAAGAGCTTCTTGGCATCCACGTTCTTAACCCAAATATAGTTAGAAATCACGTTTCCGTTTTCGAAAGTATGATATCCCTTAGTCTGAAGGTCGGAATACATAGCCTCCATCTTGTTATGGAAATCAGTAAGAACAGGAGTAAGCATATTGTTACGGATAAGGTCGTAACGGCGTGAGCCCTCGCCTCCGAACTCAAGCTTGCGCTCCTCGATAACAGCATCGAGCAAAGAACCGCCGCACTTCTCGATGAAGGCGTTGATGTCCTGTGGCTCGGCAAAAGCTCGGTTATGAACGGCTTCAAGCATCTGCTTGCCTTCAACCTCATTACCTATAATTGCATCAATCTCGGCAATCATAAGATAGATGTCGGCAGAACGCATGTAAGGGCAGTTGATACCGGCCTGACGCTGTGACAATACATAAGGCGAAGAACCACGGTTCTCGTCCCACTTGTTAAGGGCAATACCGCCGGCAAGCTTTGCTGAGGCATTACCAGCCAGCGAGATGATAGCCTCGCCACCCTTACCGTCACTACCAGTTACGGTACATGTAACATCGCGGCGCAAATCCTTAGGGTCGAAGTCGTTGTAGTAGTAAAGAGGGTTGAAACGGCTCTGACCGTATGCCTTACATGGGAATGAGTTACTACCACCACCGTTTGATGGACGACCAAACGCGTATGGACGCTCGTTTGCACCTACGGCACGAGTTTCTGGAATCTCGTACACACTTTCTGCTGAATAGAAGCCGTCGCCGTTCATCATCTGCTGGAAAGCATACTGATATGGATTTCCGTATTTACGCTCTACCTTTCCATCCTCTGTGTTGAACACATCAGAAGTACGTCCATCCTTTACAACCAAGTAACCATAGCTGTTGCGGGCCAAAGATGCTGCGTAGAAACTGCGAAGGTATGGAAGCGCGTCCTCAAGAATCTTCCTGTAATCGCTGCGGCGGGCATAGAACGAATTTGTGTTTGCCGATTTGCATGCAATCTCAAAAGAAATCTTGTTGCCATCGTAACCAACATACTCAACATCGTTACGACGAGTGCTGTATCCTGCTGCATACAACGCCATACGGCCGATAAGACCGTCTACATAGTCTCTTGTCATTATAGTAGGCACAGCCGATGCGTTCTCGCCAAGGCGGAACATGAACGGCTCAACCAACTTCAGACGGCGGAGCTGGTCGTCGTAAATGTAATCGCGGCTTGTCAGACCCTCGGCAGCAACACCCGGCTCAAGAGAGTAAGGGATATCGCCGAAGAAACGAAGAAGCTCGAAGTAGCAAGTTGCACGAAGTGCTACTGCCTGACCGTAAAGGTCTGACAATACAGTAGGCTTGCCTTCCTTTAGAATCTTCTCAAACTCTGGCTGAGCCTCGAAAGCACGGGTAAGATAGTTTGTCTGTCCGATAATAGAATACAAGCCAGAAAAAGCAGATGCTGAATTCTTGTAGTCGAGACTGAAGTTCTTAGTACCGCCCTTCTCGCAGTTTACGCCACCCGCAGCACCCGAAATGGCTGCATACATACTCTGTGGCAAGTTACGCGCCTGAGCACCGAAACGCTCTGGCTGGCGTGTTGTCTCATCGCCGTCAACAACCACATCGTAGAACAATCCGTTTGAGTGAACAGCCGAACTTCCTCGCCACATTTCGTAGGCATAGTTAAGCGCGCCCTGCGCACTCTCCTCGTGTGTAAACACGAAATCGGAAGATGCAATAGAAGGCGAAGATGTGTCAAGGTATTCATCACAAGATGTTGCGCCAAGCAACATTCCTGCACCTAAAACAATATATAATGATTTCTTCATTTTTAATCAGTATTTAAATTACACCTCTTTGGTTTAGAACTCGACATTCAGACCGAATGTGAACGACTTGGCACGTGGATAAGCACCCCAGTCAAGACCGATTGTAGGGAACTTACCCGAATTTCGAGAACTTGACTTGTCATCGGCAGAGCTGACTTCTGGGTCGAGACCTGAGTAGCCTGTGATTGTAAGCAAGTTAGAAGCCGTAACATACAAGCGAAGCTTCTGCATTGCAAGATGCTTTACAAACTCCTTTGGCAACGAATAGCCAAGAGTAAGCGAATTCAGACGCAAATATGAAGCATCCTCGAAGAATGTAGAGATTACATAAGGGTTAAGCGTTGGCAGATAGTACTTTGAGTTTGCATTCATCTGCTTCAGTTCGTCTGGGTCGGTAACCAAGTAAACATCACCCTTGTCATCAAATTTCTGAACCTGGAAACACTCTCTGATAAAGCTGAGACGGTTAGAACCAAGAGAGTACTTACTTGCCGAAAGCGAGTTCATTGCCACAGCATTGTAAACATGTCCGCCAATTGCCCATGCAAATGTTGCACCAAAATCGAAGCCCTTGTACTTTGCATTTAGGTTGAAACCTCCGGTATGCGCTGGAGTTATAGAGCCAAGGCTTGTTACATCATCCTCGTTTATAACACCATCCTTGTTTACATCCTCAAACTTGGCTGCTCCAGGGAATGCGCTCTGTCCTGAAGGAATATTGAACTCTTTTCCCATTGTAGCATCATACAAAGTTGAAAGAGCAAAATCGCCTACACGCTTTCCGTTATCATCAACAGGCAAGCAATACTGACCGTTGATATACTCGAAGTCATCAACAGAATAGAAGCCTACGCACTTGAAACCACGAACAGTACCAACTGGCTGACCTACGATATACTCATAGTCGAGCTGTGGAACCTGGTCTGATGAACCCCATGTAGAACCGTAAAGAGTTGTTACACCCTCGTTCAACTCGTCGATGTTGTTCTTGTTATAGTTGTATGTTGCAGAAGCTGTCAATTCAAAATCCTTTGTACGGATGATATTTGCATTGATGGCAAACTCGATACCCTTGTTAGATGTCTTACCAACATTCTGGTACTGGAAGTTAGAACCTGTTGTTACACTCACAGGAACTGTGATAAGAAGGTCTTTTGTTGTATTCCAGTAAACATCAATATTACCTGTAACTCTGTTGTTAATCAGACCGAAGTCGAGACCAAGGTTACGAGAGACTGTTGTCTCCCACTTCAAGTCTGGGTTTCCAAGGAACGAAGTCTTGTATGTAAGTACTGGAGAACCGTCGCGAACAGACGAACTTGAGGTATAGGTTGTCTGCCACAAAGAAGAGTTGATATTATCCGAACCTGCTGTTCCGTATGACAAACGAAGCTTTAGGTTTGAAAGCCATTCGCGTGAGCCCTCAAAGAAGCTCTCATCGCCCAAACGCCATGCAATCGCAGCTGCAGGGAAGTAACCCCAACGGTTATTCTTTGTAAACTTAGACGAAGCATCGGCACGGGCAGTAATTGTAAGCAAGTACTTATCCTTCAAGCTATAGTTCAAACGACCGAAGAATGAGACGTTACGCTCTGGAGTACCAATCTTGTTTGTTGGAACAGTCTGGGCAATAGATGTATCATAAGCACCAATATTAGCCCAAACTTCTTCTGGACTGTAAGATACAGGATATCCCTTCAATTTTCCAGTTGACAATGTGCTTGATGAAGAACCACGCAACTCATTACCAACAAGGACTGACAAATCGTGAATGTCAGAAAGACCTACAGCCTGCCAGTTAAGAGTTGTAGCCGAACGATACTGCCAACCGTTTGTCTTGCTTATAGATGCTGAGTTTACATCCTTACTGTTAAGCGAATATCCGTTGTTGTAGTAGCGACTCTCGCTGTTACCACGACCGCCACCAAACTCAGTACGGAACTTCAAGCCATCTACAATAGTCCATTCAAGACCAGCATTTGCACGGAAGTTTCTTCTCTGTACAAACTGCTCAGTTCCGTTATTTATCGTAACAGGGTTGTAGTCCTCGTCAACATTTTTCATACCATCGCCAAACAAAGTCTTATCGCCAGTTCCAAGCGGATTGTCGATTGGACGATACATATAAGCAGAAGTAATTACCGAACCTTTACTATCCTGCAAAGTCTCGTCACCCTCTGTATTTGCCTCACTATAATGGAATTCGAGGTCGAGCTTTACCTTCTCGCTGATCTTCTGATTTATCTTCAAGGCAGTAGCGAAACGCTCAAAGCCAGACTTCTTCTTCAAGCCATCCTCATCAAAATAGTTGAGGTTAAAAGCCATCTTTGTCTTCTCTGAACCTCCGGTGATTGAGATATTGTGGCTGTGCGCTCTACCATTACGCAACAAATCGTCTGTGTAGTCGTGAGCGGCCACATTTGCATAAGCAGCAAAATTGTTTCCATAGGCAGAACCCAATCCGAAATACTTAGCCACGTTGTCACCAATACCAAGCATTGTACCGATACCCCAAGTAATACCAACATATTCCTGAGCGTTCAGAGTTTCAAGTCTCTTGGCTGCAGTCTTAGTCTGATAATATCCGTCGTACTGAACGCGAACCTTATCACCGGTCTGTGCGCTTCGGGTTGTTACAAGAACTACACCGTTTGCACCTCGCGAACCGTAGATTGCAGTAGATGCGGCATCCTTCAACACGTCGATAGATTCAATCTGCTCGGCAGAAAGGTCGGCAATACTTGACACAGGGAATCCGTCGACAATGTAAAGAGGCTCGTTGCTCTGTGTGATGGAACCACCTCCACGCACACGAACCTTTACAGAACCGCCCGGACGACCGTCGGTGCTCTGAACGAACACACCAGACAGTTTACCCTGCAATGCCTGCGTTACGTTTGATACTGGGTCGATAATCTTATCGCTCGATACAGAAGAAACGGCACCGGTGATGTCACGCTTTTTCATTGTACCGTAACCGATAACAACAACCTCGTCGAGGGTCTTGTCATCCTCGTGAAGCATGATGGTGAAGTTAGCCATAGAGCCGACCTTCACGCTCTGAGTAATGTAACCGATGTAAGAAACCTCAAGCACGTTGGCAGGTTTTACGTCGTCGAGCGTGAACTTACCATCAAAGTCAGTAATTGTACCATTGTTCGTGCCCTTCACTGATACGTTTGCACCGATAATAGGCTCGCCGCTATTATCCGTTACAATTCCTCGCACGGTGTAACTTTGCGCAAAAACAATCAGGCAGAGCATGCTCATTACAAAAGTAAGAGCACATCTTTTAATTTGTAAATTCAAATTCATGCCTTAAATATTTATTCTATCAATTGAAAATTACTTTTTGCCTTTTTACTATTTTATTCAACAATCCATGATGTGTTTACCCCAAAAACACTTTCAGGTGTTATTTTCGAAGCCTCTTTCTTACTGAGAACCTTACTCCACTCTACTCTGTCTTTTGTCTGAGCACCCTCGCCTGAGTTCTCAAACTCCTGATACTGAGTGTTTGTAAGTTCTGCGCCTTCCTCGGCATTACTCCATTGCTTCCAGCCTTTTTTGCTGAGTTTGCCCGAGAGTTCGCAATGCATGAAGAGCGTCTTTGCAAAGCGTCGCCACGGACGACCGAGGTAGAACTCTTTTACTGAATCGTCGGCCGTAATCTTGCAGTTGTTAAAGACGTAGCCGAATTTCTGGTTCTCGGGAGTTGAAGCCGCTGTAACATACGAGTTGGCAAGTTCGCGAATCTCGCAGCCCTCAAACCATGCTATCGACGGACCGAAGATGAAATCGGTCGTTCCCTCAATATAACTGTCCTTGTAGAACACTCTTGTTCCTTCAACGCCCATATATACGGTGTCCTGATTACCAAGCAATCGGCAGCTCAGAACCTTTATCCTGTCGCCTTCGGTGTGCAGAGCCACCGCCTGTCCCACCCTGCCTGCCATATTGGCAATGGTCAGGTTTTTAAGAGTGATGTCGTTGCCCTCAACCTTTAATGTATAGGTTCTGAACGTTCCCATTTCGGAAGTTGAACCTGTTATGAATCGCGTTGCGTGATCGTCCCAAGTAATGACGGTCTTGTCGGCCGACTCGCCGCACAGTTCAACGTTTGTGAGCCACGACGGTATTACCAGTTTCTCGCGATAAACGCCGTTTCTTATGAAAATCACCTTGTGATACTCCATAAACGCGCGGCACACCTCGATAGCCTTGGCTATCGACTTGAACTCTCCTTTTCTGTCGAGCGACACATAGAGCGTATCGGAATTATCGTATTGTCCCTTTGCACCAGCCGTCGCGAATGTAGTTGTAAGAATTGCCAACAGAAGCAATTTTTTCATGGAATCAATGTAGTTTGTAATCATTTTGTTTATATTATAAATAGGTACGCACACCTGCGCACCTATTATTATTTACTTTTTACCTTTTTTGCCACTCTTTGCGCTATTTTTTTCCGAAACAGCACTTGCCTTCTGCGCACGCATTGCAAGTCTCTCACGCTCAATACAGAGCGAGATGAACGGACCTACAGCCTTAGGGTCATTATCCCTGACAGCCTCTTCGATGTAATACTTGTAGTCGCCCATTCGGTAAGGACGACCGCCAAGTCCAGCAACAGCGCAGCATTTCTTGATGTTTACCAATCCGTTAGCCTGAACATCAACAAATTCCTTCATGAAACCGTCGTATCCCTTTTCGGCTGCATCAAGGTATGACTCGTCAAGAAGACCTTGGAACACGCCGCGATACAAGGTGTAGATAAACATTGCCGAAACCGACGATTCGAAGTAGTTGCCCTCATCGCCCGGACGGTCGAGAACCTGATACCACAAGCCAGTCTTAGGGTCTTGCTTGTCACGAATCTGCTTTGCAACTCTCTTGAAAATCTCTACCAGCACGCCTCTGTTCTTGATGTCCTCAGGCATCTGCTGAAGCACATCAACGAGTGCCATTGCGTACCAGCCGTTTGCGCGTCCCCATGCGTGTGCGCTCTGTCCGGTTGTTGGGTTAGCCCATCGCTGTGTGGCCTTCTCATCCCACGCATGGCGATTCCATCCAGTTACGGGGTCGAATGTATGCTTATCGATTATCTTAAACTGTTTGATGCATTCCTGCCACTCTCTCAACTTACCGAAACGGCGGTTATACTCGGCATAAAAAGGCTGTGCCATATACATTCCGTCGAGCCACATCTGGTTTGGATAAACCATCTTGTGCCAATATCCGCCCTCGGATGTGCGAGGCTGAAAATCAAACTGCATTCTGAACTTTTCGATTGCACGGCGATACTTGTCGTCGCCCGTCTTCCAATACATCTTGAAGAAGAGTTTTGCTGTATTTATGCGGTCGAGACTGAGTTCGTAAGGACGATAGGTCTCTACCGTGCCGTCGTCGTGAGTCATCTGATTGCAGAAGTCTCTGACGTATGCGTAGACCACGGTGTCGCGATACATTTCGCTAACCTCGAGGAAGCCCTTCATCTCTACGCCATGGCAATAATCCCACTTTGGCTGTTTCTGGAAATCGAGCTGCCAGCCCTTTGGGCATCGGTGCATCTCACTCTTAACCATTCTGACAGACATGGGAAGATCTGAAGGTACTATAATTTTGTCCTGCGCAAACGCACTGGTAAAAACAAAAGCAAGTGTAATCGATAAGTATTTTCTGATCATATTAACATTATTAATATATTTTGTGTGCAAAGATACATAAATACGATTAACGAAACATGCGTTTTTTCTTTTTTTTTGGAGATTTCGGCGAAGTTCTTGTTTTTTTCAGTAGTTTACTTTATCTTTGTTCGCGATTTTCCACTATTTGCAAGAATTTGATAACTAAATAACAAAACAGAATGAGTTCTTTAAAGACAAACCAAATGAGTAATTTCCGCTGGGTTATCTGTGCCATGTTGTTTTTTGCTACTACAGTAAACTATATGGACCGTCAGGTTCTATCCCTAACTTGGAAAGATTTTATTGCACCGGAATTTCATTGGACTGATGAAATTTACGGTAACATCACAGCCGTATTCTCAATCTTCTATGCCGTAGCGAACCTTTTTGCAGGCAAGTTTGTAGATTGGATGGGTACAAAGAAAGGATATTTTTGGGCAATCGTAGTATGGTCGCTCGGTGCTGTTATGCATGCAGGTTGTGGCTGGTTCACAATGCAGTGGGAAGGCCTTAACAGCGTAGAGGCTCTCAGAGCCGTAGAGGCTGGCTCGGTAGCAGCCCTTACTATTGCAACCGTAAGTATGTATGCCTTCCTTGCATGCCGATGCGTTCTGGCACTTGGCGAGGCTGGTAACTTCCCTGCTGCAATCAAGGTTACAGCTGAATATTTCCCTAAGAAGGACCGTGCTTTCGCAACATCAATCTTCAACGCTGGTGCATCTGTTGGTGCCCTTGCTGCTCCTGCAACTATTCCGTTGCTGGCAAAGGCTATGGGCTGGGAGTTGGCTTTCGTAATCATCGGTGTGCTCGGTTTTGTTTGGGCAGGTCTTTGGATTTTCATCTACGACAAGCCTACAAAGAGCAAGCATGTAAATGAGGCCGAACTTACTTACATCAATCAGGATGAGGACAGCAACAATGCTGCAAACAGCGACGACGAAGGTCCTGCTATCGGCTTTGCAAAGTGCTTCACATTCCGTCAGACTTGGTCGTTTGCCTTCGGTAAGTTCATGACCGACGGTGTTTGGTGGTTCTTCCTGTTCTGGGCTCCTGCTTATTTCTCTGACCAGTACGGATATACATCAGACTCTCCAACAGGTATCGCGCTTATCTTCACATTGTATGCAATCGTAACAGTTCTTTCAATGTTCGGCGGATATCTTCCAAAGTTGTTCGTTGAGCAGAAGGGCATGAATCCTTATCAGGGTCGTATGCTTGCAATGCTTATCTTCGCATTCTTCCCAGTACTTGCTTTGTTTGCTCAGCCTCTCGGTGCTTACAGCGCATGGTGGCCAGCAATCATCATCGGTCTGGTTGGTGCAGGACATCAGGCTTGGAGTGCAAACATCTTCTCAACAGTATCTGATATGTTCCCTAAGACTGCTATCGCTACCGTAACAGGTATCGGCGCAATGGCAGGCGGTCTGGGTTCATTCCTTATCAACAAGTGCTCAGGAAGTCTGTTCACATACGCAGCAGAGCAGGGTTCAGCATTCCAGTTCCTCGGATTCGAGGGCAAGCCAGCAGGCTACATGATTATCTTCTGCGTCTGCGCCGTTGCTTATCTTATCGGCTGGATTGTAATGAAGACTCTTGTTCCTAAGTACAGTCCTGTTATCGTTCGATAATCAGAAATCAAAATACAACTTCAAAAGAAGCCCGAGGATTTGCGTTCTCGGGCTTTTTGTATTCTGCGGAAAGCAGCGTTTTTTAAAACTTCTGCTCTACAACAACTTTTCAGAACATTGGTCTGTTTTTTTCCGTCTTTCTACTAAAAAACATAAGACAAAATTACTCTGTTAATATTTTTTTTGATATTTTCGTACGGATTTTTTGAAAGACAAATAATAACTAAATAATATAAAACTATGAACGATGAATTCATGTTAGGAGTACAACTGATGCTCGTGGGAATGTCCACGGTGTTCCTCATTCTGTGCATTGTTATACTTCTTGGAAAGTTGCTTATTGCGGCAACGAACAAGCTTCCGGCAGAGGAAGAACAGAAGAAATCGCCTGTTGCTGCCGCTCCGAGCGCAATAGACGCACAAACAAAGGCAATAATCGACGCTACAGTGGCTCAACTTACTGGCGGCAAGGGTCGTGTTTCGAAAGTTGAGAAAATTTAATTTCATAACGACAAAAAACAGAGTTTGATAATATGGAAAAAGAAGTAAAATTCAGTTTAGTTTTCCGCGATATGTGGCAGAGTGCCGGAAAGTACCAGCCACGAGTTGACCAGTTGGTAAAGGTTGCGCCAGCCATCATCAGAATGGGATGTTTCGACCGTGTTGAGACAAACGGCGGTGGCTTTGAGCAGGTAAACCTTCTTTACGGCGAGAACCCTAACAAGTCGGTTCGCGCTTGGACAAAGCCTTTCCACGAGGCTGGAATTCAGACACACATGCTCGACCGCGCCCTCAACGGCTTGCGAATGAGCCCATGTCCTAAGGACTTGAGAAAGCTCTTCTACAAGGTTAAGAAGGCACAGGGTACAGACATCACCCGTATCTTCTGCGGACTTAACGACCCACGCAACGTAATTCCATCAATTAAATATGCAAAGGAAGGCGGAATGATTGCCCAGGCATCTCTCTGCATCACCCACTCGCCTATCCACACCGTAGAATACTACGTTAATCTGGCTAAGACATTCATCGATGCCGGCGCAGACGAAATCTGCTTGAAGGATATGGCTGGTATCGGCCGTCCTGAATCGCTCGGCAAGATTACTGCCGGAATCAAGGCATACAAGAAAGACATCATCATACAGTATCACTCACACGCAGGTCCGGGCTTCAACATGGCTTCTATCCTCGAAGTATGCAAGAACGGTTGCGACTATGTTGATACTGCCGTTGCTCCACTTGCCTGGGGTACTGGCCACGCCGATATCATCGCCGTTCAGGAAATGCTGAAGGATGCCGGCTTCAAGGTTAAAGAGATTAACATGGAGGCTTACATGGAGGTCCGCACACAGATTCAGGAGATGATGGACGACTTCCTTGGCTACTACTGCCCTGACTTGAACCGTCTGAACAACTCGCTCCTCGTTAAGCCGGGTCTGCCGGGCGGAATGATGGGCTCGCTTATGACCGACCTTGAGGAAAATCTGGCATCGCTTAACAAATGGAAGGTTAAGCACAACCAGCCAGAGCTGTCTACCGACGAGATTCTCGTAAAACTGTTCGACGAGGTTGCATACGTTTGGCCTAAGGTGGGCTATCCATGCCTTGTAACTCCATTCAGCCAGTATGTTAAGAACCTTGCATTGATGAACGTGATTCAGATGGAGAAGGGCAAGGAGCGCTGGAGCATGATTGCCGACAACATCTGGGATATGATTCTTGGCAAGAGCGGCAAACTGCCGGGCGAGGTTGCTCCGGAAATCGTTGAGATGGCAAAGGCAGAAGGTCGCGAGTTCATGACTTCAGACCCTCAGGAAAACTATCCAGACGACCTTGACGAATACCGCAAGAAGATGGAGGCTAACGGTTGGGAACTTGGCGAGGACGACGAAGAACTCTTCGAGTACTCTATGCACCCATCTCAGTATGAGGCTTACAAGAGCGGAAAGGCAAAGGCTGACTTCGAGGCTGACCTTGCTAAGCGTAAGGCTGCAAAGAACGCTCCTGCCGCAGGCGCAGCAATGCCTGAAACTATCACGGTAAGCGTGAACGGACAGAACTACAAGGTTAATATTGCATACGGCGACGCTGCTCCTGCCGCTACATCAGCCCCAGCCGCAGGCGCACCTGTCGCAGCAGGCGACGGCGAGGACATCATCGCTCCACTCGAGGGTAAATTCTACCGCGTGAAGAACGCTCAGGAAACTCCAAAGAACGTGGGCGACGCTGTTAAGGCCGGAGATGTGCTCTGCTACATCGAGGCAATGAAGACATACAACGCTATCCGTGCCGACTTCGACGGTGTTATCACAGCCATTCCACTCAACTCTGGCGACAGCGTTGAAGAAGATGACGTTATAATGAAAATTAAGAGAGCATAAGGTATGAACGAGATACTGACAAAAATCTATGAAATGACGGCGTTCAGCAACATTTCTGCTGACCCGCGCTTCCTGATAATGTACGCGCTGGCATTCGTGCTGCTGTACCTCGGAATCAAGAAGCACTACGAGCCTCTTCTGCTTGTGCCTATCGCCTTCGGCGTGTTGCTTGCCAACTTCCCGGGCGGCGAGATGGGCGTTCTTCAGGCTGACGAGAACGGTTTCATCAACTATAACGGACAACAGTACAACATCTGGGAGATGCCGCTTCACGACGTGGCTCACGAGCTTGGACTGATGAACTTCCTCTACTATATGCTCATCAAGACAGGCTTCCTTCCTCCGGTAATCTTCATGGGTGTGGGCGCGCTTACCGACTTCGGCCCTATGCTGCGCAACCTTCGCCTTTCTATCTTCGGAGCAGCCGCACAGATGGGTATCTTCACCGTTCTTCTCTGCGCAATCCTCATGGGCTTCACCCCTAAAGAAGCTGGCGCACTCGGAATCATCGGCGGTGCCGACGGTCCGACAGCCATCTACACAACCATCAAGCTGGCACCTCACTTGCTTGGAGCTATCGCCATCGCGGCATACTCTTACATGGCGCTCGTGCCTGTAATCATTCCATTGGTTGTAAAGCTTTTGTGCACAAAGAAGGAGCTTATGATTAACATGAAGGAGCAGGACAAGCTCTACCCTAACAAGGTAGAAATCAAGAATATGCGCACACTGAAGATTATCTTCCCTATCGCCGTTACAACAATCGTTGCGATATTCGTACCATCGGCTGTGAGCCTTATCGGTATGCTGATGTTCGGTAACCTTCTGAAGGAAATCGGTTCAGACACAAGCCGTTTGTTCGACACCGTTTCGAACAGCGTAATGAACACCGCAACTGTGTTCCTTGGCTTGTGCGTTGGCGCAACAATGACTGTCGATGCCTTCCTGAACCCTCGCACCATCGGTATCGTTATCGGCGGCTTCCTTGCATTTGCGCTTTCTATCGCATCAGGTATCTGCATGGTTAAGATTTTCAACTTGTTCTCAAAGAAGAAAATCAATCCGCTTATCGGTGCAACTGGCTTGAGCGCCGTTCCGATGGCAAGCCGTGTGTGCAACGATATCTCTACCAAGTACGACCCAAAGAACCACGTTCTGAACTACTGTATGTCGAGCAACATCTCGGGTGTTATCGGCTCAGCGGTTGCAGCCGGCGTTCTTATCTCGTTCCTCGGATAAAACATGATTAAATATTTTTAGGCGCATCCCTGCAAATGTTCAGACAGGACATTGCAGGGATGTGTTTTTCTGCTGATTTATGAACAAATCGTCTTTCTGTTTCCTGATGATTGGCGCGGCGTTGCTGGCGCTGTATTACTTCATAGACCCGTCTATGGCTCATTTTCCCATCCGCTGTCCGTTGCACGAGCTTACGGGCATACAATGTCCGGCGTGCGGTTCTCAGCGCGCTCTGCACGCCATTCTGCATGGCGAATGGAACGAGGCTCTACGCTTCAACGCTTTCTTTACGATTGTCGCGCCCATCGCCTTGCCTATAACCGTTGCCATTGTGTGGGGACGAAACCGCCGTCTGCGCTCCGTTTTCTGCAACCGTTATTTTTTCGGAGCATTTATTGCCGCCTACTTTGTCTGGGGCGTTTTGAGATTTATTTCTGAATTTGGATTTCTTAATTGACAGCTTACAAATTACAATTATTTTTTTGAGGAAATTCCTTTACACAACAATGGTTTCTTTGATAATAACATTTATTTTACATTACCTAAAACAATGTTAAAAATTACAAGTAGTAGAAGAAGAGCACAATTTCTTTTCAAAAAACTAGCAAAAACCACACGCTTATATAGATAAAAATAGTATTTTTGCAAACCATAACGTATGATTATGGTTTATGTGTGCACATAATGCATATAAAATTCTAAATATAAGGAAAATACCATATTAATTTAAATAACAACTAAATCACTTCAAAATCTATTTCTAACACCATGAAGAGTATTGGAGTATGTGCTTTCAGCCAACTGGAAGATATGAAAGAAAGACTAAAATAAAACGATATAAATATGAACAAGAAAACTATCATCACCGCACTGCTCGCCCTCATCGCAATAACGGGGCATGGGCAAATCAAATGCCATGTTGAAGGAACATTGGAAACCGACGCATGGGGCGACGAAATCATCATCTGTGAGCCCGGCACTGACCTGCGCGCTGTAAACGACCCGCGCTTTCACGTAAAAGCCAATGACGGGCACTTCACCTACGATATTGAGACCGATTTACCAAAGCTTTATCAAGTATGTTTCGCAAAATCACTAAAAGCCAGTGGATTCGTTGGCAAATTTCTCGCTGAGAACTGTAACGTGAATGTTACGATGTATAAAGACAAGCGGGTACGTATCGTCAGCAACGGCGAGGAAGGACGTAAGCATGCAATAAAAGACAGCATAGAGGAAGTACGCTTTTGGAACCCCATGGAAGAAATAAACAACAAGTTGAAAAATCCTGATCGCAAGACAGAGTTCTACAAAGCAGAATATCTTTCCACAGTTGTCAAGGCGAGGTCTATGAATGTGGATAGTCTGCCAAAGGCATACGTTGACTCTCTACGTCAAGTGATAGACCATTATATACGGAATGAGAGTGAACAGTTTACTGCACAAGGTTTGCAATTGAAACAGCAGCGTGACAGCATATATGCAGAACTGAGGCATTTTCGCATAGCCTACGCCAAAGAACACCCGATGCTTAGGACGCTTTACGATGTGCTTGATGCTATCCAAGGCTTAAAATATGCTGATATCATTGCAAACTTCAACAAGTCTGATTATGAGCCATATCTGACGCTTTATCATAACAAACTGGCAAATTACTACCCTAACCATCCCATCCATGAGCAAATAGCCATAGCTGAGGCAGCATACCACCTGCAGCCTGACAAACCCTACATTGACTACACAGTGCGTAATGCAGACGGCCAACTCGTTCCAATTTCCACCCTCACAAAAGGCAAGGTTGCACTCATTGACCTATGGGCATCGTGGTGCGGTCCATGCCGCCGCCACAGCATTGCCATGATTCCAATATATGAGAAATACAAAGACAAAGGCTTCACCGTCATTGCCATCGCCCGTGAACGCAGCCGCAAGGCAATGGAAAACGCGGCCAAGATAGACGGCTATCCATGGACGAGCCTGCTGGAACTGAACGACGAGAACGGTGTATGGCGCAAGAACGGTGCTAACAATGCCGGAGGTGCCATGTTCCTCATAGACCGTAACGGCACCATTCTCTCTACCTCCACTAAAGCAGAGGAGCTGGAACCGCTTATCAAAAAAGCACTAAACATTGAATAGAATAATGAACAAGCAAAATATCATCACCCCACGTTGTTTATATGATGTGTCCTTCCCGTCGCCCAGTCGCGACGGGAAGAAATGTAATTTTCTTTCAAAAAACAAGCAAAGAGCATACGCTCATATAGATAAAAATAGTATTTTTGCAGACTATTACGCATAATTATGGTTAATGTGTGCACATAATGCATATAAAATTCTAAATATAAGGAAAAATACCATATTGATTAAATTAACATCTTTAATAATTCTAAAATTTAAGAAATGAAGAAATTTCTTTTAACTATCATTTTGAGCATTGTTTCATTCAACATGATTCATGCTGACGTTACTTGGGAACTGTCTGATGACGGTACTCTGACAATTTCGGGCACTAATATGCCTGACTACTATTCTTCTTATAAAAGTAAAGCTCCATGGCTACCTCAAAAAGATAAAATCAAGAAAGTAGTAATTAACAATGGAGTGACAAATATTGGAAGCGCTGCATTTTTTGGATGTAGCAATCTCACTTCAATTTCTATTCCTAATTCTGTGAAGAGTATTGGTAATCATGCTTTCTATAACTGTGGTCTCACCTCTGTCACTATTCCTAATTCTGTGAAGAGTATAGAAGAGGCGACTTTCTGTGATTGCACAAAACTCACCTCTGTAACTATTCCAAATTCTGTGACAAGTATTGGTGATCATGCTTTCTATATTTGTTCAAGCCTTACCTCTGTCGCTATACCAAACTCTGTGACAACTATTGGTATGTCTGCTTTCATGGGCTGTGAGAAACTCACCTCTGTAACTATTCCAAATTCTGTGACAACTATTAAAGCTTCTACTTTCTCTGACACAAGCCTCACCTCTGTAACTATACCTAATTCTGTGACTACTATTGAGAAATTCGCTTTCTATAACTGTAGAAAACTCACTTCTGTAACCATCCCTAATTCTGTGACAAGCATTGGGAATTCAGTTTTTGAGGAATGCGATGCTCTGACTTCTGTTACCAACCTTGCAAAAACTCCACAGAAGATTGGTGATAAAACGTTTACAAAATACGGCACACTCCATGTAGTTTCAGGCTGCAAGGCAAAATACGAGGATGCTGATTATTGGAATAACTTCACAATTGTAGAGGATGCCAAAGACATGAATAGTAATAAAATTACTTGGAAACTGTCTGAGGACGGTACTTTGACAATTTCTGGCACAGACATGCCTGACTACTATCGTCCTAAGGGCACTGATGCTCCATGGTTCTCTCAAAGAAGTAATATCAAGAAAGTTGTAATTAACAATGGGGTAACTAATATTGGAAGCGGTGCATTTTATAAATGTTACAATCTCACTTCAATTTCTATTCCTAATTCCGTAAAGAGTATAGGAGCGTTTGCCTTCTGTGGTTGTACAGACCTCACATCAGTTACTATTCCTAATTCTGTTACAAGTATTGGTAAGTCTGCTTTCTATTCTTCAGGCCTTACCTCTGTCGCTATTCCAAACTCTGTTACAAATATTGATAAGGCAGCTTTCTCGAATTGTTCGAAACTTACCTCTGTAACTATCCCTAATTCTGTGACAGCTGTTAAGGATTCCACTTTCTACAACTGTACAAAACTCACCTCTGTCACCATCCCTAATTCTGTGACAAGCATTGGAAATTCTGTTTTTGAGGAATGCAAAGCTCTGATTTCTGTTACCAACCTTGCAAAAACTCCACAGAAGATTGGTGATAAAACGTTTACAAAATACGGCACACTCCATGTGCTCCCGGGCTGCAAGGCTGCATACAAAGCTGCTGATTATTGGAAGAACTTTACAATTATAGAGGATGCCAATGGTTCTGGAACTACTGGTGTTGCAGACGTAGAGGCAGACAACGGCATGAAAGACGGAAAATACCTCATAGACGGTAAGGTTGTGATTGTAAGAAACGGTAAGAAATACAATCTTAACGGTATTGCAGAATAACAGTCTTTTCCTTTTTGCAGTATTTCCGTAACGGGAAAAATAACATAAAACGACTTGCAAACGCTTATTTAATGCGGCTGCAAGTCGTTTTTCTTTTATCACGCAACTATACGAATTCGGGATAAATTATACATTTCTTACTTGTACAACGCATAGTTCTGTTGTTTTTGTAAGACATCACAGAATTGATTATCTGTATGTTGCAGACGCTGAAAGCGTCTCCGCTTAGTAGCCGTAGGTCGGAACGACCTGCGGAAAAAGCCACCAACCTACGACAAGCACTCTGAAGGAGTGCCCCATCTGACGCAATGGGCGACCGCTTTCAGGGTCGAAATTATCCGTTTCATTACTGTCCGCAGATCCTACGGATGCTGCGGTTACTGAGAGGTGACGCTTTCAGCGTCATTTCGAATAATCATTTCCAAATATAGAAGGATGAAGTTTCTTATTCCGAACTCACGTATGCAACTATACGTAAATCTAAGAATCATGAATCATAAATTGTCCATTGTCAATTGTGAATTGTCTCTAAGTAGAAGAATGTAATTTTCTTTCAAAAAACAGGCAAAGAACATACGCTCATATAGATAAAAATAGTATTATTGCAGACTATTACGCATGATTATGGTTAATGTGTGCACATAATGCATATAAAATTCTAAATATAAGGAAAAATACCATATTGATTAAATTAACATCTTTAATAATTCTAAAATTTAAGAAATGAAGAAATTTCTTTTAACTATCATTTTGAGCATTGTTTCATTCAACATGATTCATGCTGACGTTACTTGGAAACTGTCCAATGACGGTACTCTGACAATTTCGGGCACTAATATGCCTGACTACTATTCTTCTAAAAAAAGTAAAGCTCCATGGCTACCTCAAAAAGATAAAATCAAGAAAGTAGTAATTAACAATGGGGTGACTAATATTGGAAGCGGTGCTTTTTATGAATGTAAAAATCTCACCACTGTCATTATCGGTAACTCTGTGAAGAGTATAGGACGTTGTGCCTTCTATTACTGTAAATCCCTCCCATCACCTACTATTCCGAATTCTGTTACTAGTATTGGAGATTATGCCTTCTCTCAATGTTTAAGCATTAACTATATCACTATCCCGAATTCTGTTACTAGTATTGGAAATGGTGCTTTCAATGGCAGTGCATTGAGAACTGTCACTATTCCGAATTCTGTTACTAGTTTGGGAGAAGGCGTTTTTGGTTTTTGTTATGGTCTTACTTCTGTCTCTATACCGAATTCTGTGAAAACTATAGGAGAGAAAACTTTCGAATACTGTAGCAGTCTTAAGTCTGTCACTATTCCGAATTCTGTTACCAGTATTGGATCCTATGCTTTTTGGAAGTGTATAGAACTAACTTCTGTCACTATTCCGAATTCTGTGACAAATATTGAAGGTTACGCTTTTTTTGAATGTAAAAAACTAACCTCTGTCACTATCCCTAAATCTGTGACAAGCATTGGAAATTCTGTTTTTAAGAATTGCGATGCTCTGACTTCTGTTACCAACCTTGCAAAAACTCCGCAGAAGATTGGTGATAAAACGTTTACAAAATACGGCACACTCCATGTGCTCCCGGGCTGCAAGGCAACATACGAGGCTGCAGATTACTGGAAGAACTTCACTATTCTGGAAGATGCCGTAGACACACTGTCAGGAACTACTGGTGTTGCAGACATAGAGGCAGACAACGGCATGAAAGACGGAAAATACATTATCGACGGCAAGGTTGTTATTGTAAGAAACGGCAAGAAATACAATCTTAACGGTATTGCAGAATAACGTTCTTTACCTTTTGCGGAATTTCCGAAACGGATAATTATAAAAAAACGACTTGCAAACGCTTATCTCATGCGGCTGCAAGTCGTTTTCCTTTATCATGCAACTATACGCCAGCCCAGAATTATCCATTGTCAATTGTCAACTGTGAATTGTCAACTGTGAATTGTGAATTCTTAATTATTTTTTAATTTTTCTTCCAAAAAGTTTGGTAGTTCAAAAAAAAGCTGTATCTTTGCATCGCTTTTCGAAAGAAAGGGCGTTTAGCTCAGCTGGTTTAGAGCATCTGCCTTACAAGCAGAGGGTCGGCGGTTCGAATCCGTCAACGCCCACTCCGAGGAACTTCTACAATACGTAGAAGTTCTTTTTTGTATAATCTCCCCGAAAAGTTTTCTTGAGGATTTTTCTGCCCAGACAGAATTTTTAAACAAAACAAGATATGTTCAGACAGTTTGCAATCATCATCGGATGTCTTGCCGTTGGCGAACTTATCGTTTGGCTCACCAACATTCCTATTCCTTCGAGCATTCTCGGAATGCTTCTTCTCACAGCCCTTCTTCAGACCAAGGCCATCAGGCTTGAGTGGGTTGAGACGCTAAGCACCTTTCTGACCAAGAACATGGGCTTTTTCTTTGTTCCACCGGGTGTGGCGCTGATGCTGTATTTCGACATTATAAAGGCTGAGTTTGTGCCTATCGTCGTGTCGGTAGTGGCAAGCACTATTCTGGTTATTGTGGTTACGGGATGGTCGCACCACATTACGCGTATTTTTCAGGATAAAATAAAGAAATAGACCGATGGAATATTTACAAAACCAATATTTTCTGCTCACGCTAACCTTCGGCGTGTTCTTCTTGGCGCGAAGGCTGCAAAAACTAACTGGCTGGGCTTTGCTTAACCCTATTCTGCTAAGCATAGCCTTTCTGATAATATTCCTGAAGGTTACGGGAATAAAGTACGAGACTTACCAGAGCGCAGGCTCGATGATTGACTTCTGGCTGAAGCCTGCCGTGGTTGCCTTGGGAGTGCCGCTCTACCGCCAGTTACGCTCGATAAGACAGCAGATTGTGCCAATACTCGTGTCGCAGTTTGTGGGCTGCACGGTGGGCATCGTATCGGTTGTGCTGATAGCCAAATGGCTTGGCGCGAGCAAAGAGGTAGTCTTGTCGCTTGCAAGCAAGTCGGTAACAACCCCGATAGCCATGGAGGTTACTCGCACGCTTGGCGGAATACCGTCGCTTACGGCAGCCATTGTTGTGTGCGTGGGCATTCTGGGCGCGGTGGTCGGATTTAAGGTGCTGTATGTAGGGCACATAAAGCATGCCGACTCGCAAGGCATCTCGATAGGAACGGCAGCCCATGCCGTCGGGACATCTGCCGCCATGCAGAAGGGCGAGATGCACGGCGTTTATGCCAGCCTTGGACTTATCCTCAACGGCATTCTGACGGCAATCCTTGCTCCGTATATCTTACAGATGCTCGGTTTCTGATATAAGTATAGCCTGTCTTTTCAGAAGAAACGACAGGCTATATTTTTTGTACAAACTCAACACACAGTTGTCTGTAGAATCCATCTGTACACGAAGTCCCTTACTACCCTATTTGCTTAAAACCACTTGCATATTCTGATAGTTTTTGGCAACATCCACAACCTCGACAATCTTATTCCAGTTAGAGACTGGTTCATGGTCGTTTTTGTAGACTTTGCGCATCTCGACAACAAGCTGACTGCCATTTAGCGATGCCTTTGCTACAAACTCGGCGCACTCGTTAGCAACATTAACATTAAGTTTACCAAGAGCCTCGGCAGAGACTGTATAGCCCGAAGGCAAATCTATGCGGACTGTATGTTCGAAGGTGCGAGGCTTGTAGTAGATATCCACATTGCGTTTCCTTTCGTTCTCGTCGAGAGTAGTCTGTCTGCCAAGCAACTCGCCAACCGAGAGCATGAGGTTCTTTCCTGCCTTCTTTACAAGATTGCTGATTTCGTAATCTACATTGAATACGAAAGATGACGAATCTCTGCGAGTGCCATAACTCTCTACCTTGAACGATTTGAAATCAACCTGCACATCCTTTCCGTGGAAGTTCTCGATCTCAGACTTTACATTTTCGAGCTGTTTCTCGCGTGCCTTTCTAATCTCCTCAATCTTGCCTGCACGAGTATTTGAATCGAATTCAGCCCAGATGTACTCTTCGTAACTCTTCTCTTTTGTTCCGGCATTTCTACGCAGAGACGAGTCGAAATCGCCGAAGGTAAGAAGACGCATCTGAGCACTTGTCTTTCTCAAGCCCGACAGTTCGAGGCGACGGCTCACATTCAGCTTTGTCCCGTCGAACTTTACGGCAACATCATACTTTTCCTTGTTCTGTTCTGCCGTGTAAGACGGAAGAGTGACTGGCGACCACGTCGTGCCCTTCTCGTCGGTTACGAAAGCCTTTCGCCCGCTGAATGACGCCGGTATTTCGCCGGCAGGCATTATGGCAACAGGTTTTAAATAATATTCATCTACCGACGGAATATATATGCCGGGATATGCGTTGTAGTACGTACCGAGTTCGTCTATAGGCTCGTCGTTCTCATCGGTTGTGAAGAAAGGCTTGAAAGATATACCGGCTTTCTTCAGAGCCTTTCCGAACTCATTCAGGAACGATTCTATGCCCCAGTAGCTGTGTCCGTTTATGCTCATAAGAAGCATAACGTTGTATATACGCTCAACCTTTTCTTTGTCGCTCAGTTTTTCGCAGTTTCTAATCACCAGCTTTGCATCCTTGCTCAAAGGATAAAAAGGAATTTTACCGAAAGACATTCCAGCCCACGCATCTTTCAACTGCGTTTCGTAGTCTTCGACATAGCGTAGACCGCTTTGGGCAGACTTTGGTTTGTCTGACTTAAGGTGATATATCTGCAACTGGATATAAGGCACTTGCGCGCTATATTTAACCCAGAACTCAGGAAACTGCGGCTCGTTGAGTACTGTAGCGTCGAGAACGATGTCGCCATCGGCATTTGTCGACTCGACAAATCGCTTAGCCCCATTAAAACAGCGGTAGAATGTTGCCAAATCTTTGTTGATAACACAATGATACTTGTCTGAAAGAACAGGTTTTGTGTCGAAGAACGTAAAATACATTGGCTCGAAACTATGATTCTGATAGCGCGTCACGGTATGAAACATGACATCTACAAAGTCGCCTATCTGCAAGCCCGGGACGGCGAGTTTGTGCGTTTTGTTCTTATCCTTGTAGCCTTCCGATTCGATAATGTAATCGTCGGTCGGCACTTCCGAAACCGTTCCGTCTTTCTTTATCACCCTGATACCCAGCACTCGCTTCTGGCGGTCTACTCCATACCCTGTCCAGTTTTTGCTGTGGGTCTGAAATTCGTACTCCGAATACTCCTTCAGAGTGCTTTCATCGCCGATATAAACCAGCTCGCGCGTCATACGTGTGAGCAATACATCGTTGCTCAGGCTTATTCCGAAATTGAAGGCAAGCTTTAGCTGTTTTCCTACGGACACATCGGTATAACGTGCCATCACAACCGACGATTTATTCTTCAGCTCGTCGGGAATTTTAGGGTTACTGAACTCAGGCATCGGCATGGCATAGACCTCCTTTCGGACGCCATCGGCATACTTACGATAATCGGCATCATTCTCGGCTTTTACGGCAGACGAGAACAAGGCTAACACGGCGGCACAAACGGCTGCCATCATTTTGGTAAATCTCTTACTCATTGGATATTTATTACTGATTACATTTTTTTCAACACAATCTGTTCGCTGCAAGCCTCGTTCCAACGCTTAACGGTAGCGTTCCAGTCTGACTGCTTGGCAAGCGGAACAATCTTATTCTTTATTACGATTTTCTTTCTGAAGATTATCTTCTGCCCTTTTGCCTCACACAGCAGACTGAGCACGGCATTGTCGGTCTCGACGGTAAGGTTTTCGGGTACCGATTCGACCGTCATACTCTTTGGTACTGAGAGTGTTATATCTGCGCTGCACTCGGCAATCATAGGCAGTTCATAGTCTGTTTTTCGTTTTTCGGTATTTACCACAGGCAGAATCCAGTCTTTCATCGGATTGAGTTCAACGTAAACCTCGCTGCCTACCATCTCGACCGCATCTTTGTTGCGGATTTTGGCAGACAGGGTTGAAACAGCCGAGCGGCTGTCGGCTCCGCTCCAGCTGATGTCGCTCACATCAATATTAGGACTGACTGCAACGCCGAGCATTCTTCCCGAAAGTTCTTTTCGGTCCTGACTCTCGGTCTCGAAATATGCGGCGAGCGCAGACATCTTCATATCGCCAGTAAAATGATGCTTTATCTCGCCTACTATCGCACCTTCGGACGCTAAGGAATAATCAGCCACTACCGAATCTTTAGACATAGACGAGGTGTGAAGCGGCATACGCACCATTCTGCACTTGTTGCCCGGCTCTTCGTAAATAGCCTCACAGCCCGATGTCCAGTCGGAAGCGAAACCCAGCGGAGCGTACTTGTTGGTAGCATCGAGCCAATATTCCTTTCCCCCCACGAAGGCAACGCAAACCATGTGGTCTATCGAGCAGAGCGTAGGCACTTGGCTCGGCTTTACGAAAGCCTTGGCAGAACTCACGTCTGCCAAGCGTGCATCAATCTTCTGATGTTTCAACAGCGTGCGCAGAAGCAGAGCCATGCCTTTACAGTCGCCATACGTTTTGCGTATAACCTCTTGCGGAGCATCTGGTTTCCAGGCATTGTCGCCTTTCTCTACGGCAACATAACGGATATTATTCTGCACCCATTCTAACGTCCGTGCCACGCGCTCAACATCGTTTTTCGCACCAGCCGTGGCTTCCGAAACTATCTGGTCTATATTACTAACGGAGCAGTCAACCTCCTCGGCAAACTTATGCTCCCACGCGTACAAATCGGCATAGTCGGCAAAACTTCCGGTTACGATGATACCCGATGTATTGTCGGGCTGATTGTCGTCAGTCGGAGGTGTTGGCATGTTGGTAATGGTAAAGGTATAGATATCGTTTCCGCCCGACTGTTTATGCTCAAACACTACCGATGGCGGCAGGTTTATACCCTTGACGGCAAAGCGGCTAAGCGACTTTGGAACGACGACTTTTATAACCTTGTCTTTTATGAAATAATCGTTGTGAAACGGAATGTCGGTAAAGAACCTGACATCGGAATAAAGCCTCTCGAACGATGCCCTGAGCGTCTCGCCCTTGCTGCCAAGACGCGCGTTGAAGTAACACACCTTGGTGTCTCCGGCAAAAACGCTGCTGCGCGTAACATTTTTGTACATTGGCGAATAGCCGCGAACACGCGACGATGTTAGCTGGCAGCCCCTACCGTACGAGATGAATGGCTGAACGTCAGCCCACATACGGGTAGCCGTATAGGTCTCGGCACGTTCGTTGCGCACGGTGACAACGCCGTTTTTCTCGCTGAAATAATAGCAGTCGGAAGCATCGCTTACCATTACATTGTTATCCTCAGTCTGAGCACAAACGTTGGTTGCAAAAAGAAATGCCAGCAAAAGCGTAGGTAAATTTCTTATCATTTACTAAAAGTTTTTTGCAGTTAAACAAAATTAGAAATAAGCAGGCTATGGAGATTATGATTTTTCTATTATTGCAGATGTTTTCGATACCTAATCCCTAAAACCGACTGCAAAAATACTACATTTTTTCAGATTTTCTAACAGAAAATGAAAAATCCCAGCCTCAATCATTCCAAAATCCGGCAACCGTTCGGGATGCCTTCGGGATTCGTTCGGGTTGGACTCCCCCTCCCCTTCCTCATCTATTTTTCCCGAAGCAAAGCATTTTTAACAGAATAATATTCTGAATCAGAGCGAAATTTCAATACAAACGAAGCATATTTTCCCGAACTTACGAAAAAGATTTTGTACGATAAGTCTGCGCGCATATCTTTGCACCCGAAATCAAGAAAAAATAGTTTAACAAACACAATACTAATAAAATGACAACAAAAAAGACATCGGTTATAGGATTCCCACGAATCGGAAAAAAGCGCGAACTGAAGTTTGCGAGCGAGAAGTTTTTCAAGGGCGAAGTGTCTGAAAACGAACTTCGCAAGGTGGCTGCCGAAATCCGTCTCTACGGCTGGCAGAAGCAGCAGGAGGCTGGCATCGACTTTATTCCGTCGAACGATTTCTCGTTCTACGACAACATGCTCGACACGGCGTTTCTGCTTGGTGCCGTGCCACAACGCTACCGTCAGCTCGGATTGCCGCAGCTCGACACATATTTTGCCGCAGCCCACGGCTATCAGGGCAAGTTGGGCGACGTGAAGGCGTTGCCTATGAAGAAATGGTTCAACACAAACTATCACTATATAGAGCCTGAGATTGACGACACAACCGAACTGGGCGTGGCTACCGACGCAAAGCCTGTGAGCGAGTTTATCGAGGCTAAGTCAGCCGGAATAAATACCGTTCCTACCTTAATCGGAGCGTACACATTTCTGCGTCTGGCGCGCTACAACGGCAGCAAGAAAGCCGAAGATTTTGCTGCATCGGCAACTGCGGCCTATGCCGAAATTGCGCGCCGTCTTGCCAAGGCTGGGGCTGAATGGATTTCGTTTGCCGAGCCTGCCTTGGTTCTCGATGTAACAGACAAGGAGCGCGAACTCTTCGGACAGATTTACAAGTCGCTCGTTGAGCAGATTCGCGCAACAGGACTGAAAATCGCCCTTCAGACATACTTCGGAGACATTCGCGATGTCTATGCCGATGTTACTCAGATTGGCTTCGACGGCATCGGACTCGACTTTGTCGAGGGACAGCAGTCGCTCAACCTATTACAATCAGGATTTCCAGAGAATACCTTGCTCTTTGCTGGCATCGTAAACGGAAAAAACATCTGGAAAGCAAACTACACTCAGAAAAATCTGCTGATAGAGCAGATTGAAAAATCGGTAAAGGCCGAAAACGTGGTTGTGGGCACATCGTGCTCGCTCCTGCACGTTCCGTACACCGTGGCAAGCGAGGAGAAGCTGCCTGCCGAGGTGCTCCGACACTTTGCCTTTGCCGAGGAGAAACTTGCCGAACTTGCCGACATAGCAACCGGCAACGCCGAGGCTCAGGAAGCAAACAAGGCTCTGTTCGCATCAGCCCGCACAACCGAGAACAAGGCGGTATGGAACGAACTTTCGGCTCTTAGCGATGCCGATTTTGAGCGCAAGCCTGCCCGACTCGACCGCCGCGACATTCAGAAGAACGAGTTCAACCTGCCGCCGTTCCCAACAACAACCATCGGCTCGTTTCCGCAGACTGCCGATGTGCGTGCCAACCGCATGGCTTTCAGAAAGGGCGAGATATCCGAAAAGCAATATGTTGACTTTAACCGCCGAAAGATTGCCGAGTGCATCTGGCTGCAAGAGAACATAGGCCTCGACATTCTTGTTCACGGCGAGTTTGAGCGTACCGACATGGTTGAGTATTTCGGTTCGAAGATGGACGGCTACGTGTTTACGCAGAACGCTTGGGTGCAGAGCTACGGCACACGATGCGTTAAGCCACCTGTAATCTGGGGCGACGTGAGCCGAAGCACGCCGATAACCGTTGCATGGTCGGTATTTGCACAGAGCTGTACCAGCAAGCCTGTTAAGGGAATGCTCACAGGCCCGGTAACAATTCTTAACTGGTCGTTCACGCGCGAGGACATATCGCTAAAGGAGCAGGCTCTGCAAATAGGTCTTGCCATTCGCGACGAGGTTCTCGACCTCGAGAAGAACGGCATCAGGATTATCCAGATTGACGAGGCAGCCCTGCGCGAGAAACTTCCGCTGCGCAAAAGCGCATGGCACTCCGACTATCTCGACTGGGCAATCCCGGCATTCCGTCTGGTTCATGCCAAGGTAAAGCCCGAGACTCAGATTCACACGCACATGTGCTACAGCGAGTTTGGCGACATCGTAAAGGACATCGACGCCATGGATGCCGACGTGATAACCTTCGAGGCAAGCCGCTCAGACCTGAAGTTGCTCGACGCGCTCAATGCCGCCAAGTTCGAGACCGAGGTTGGCCCGGGCGTGTACGACATACACTCGCCTCGCGTGCCGTCGGTCGACGAGATTATCGATGTTCTGCACAAGATAACCGCCAAGATTCCGCAGGAGAATGTGTGGGTAAATCCCGACTGCGGACTGAAGACGCGCGGCGAAAAGGAGACTTCGGAAAGCCTTATTAACCTTGTAGAAGCCGCACGAATACTCCGCGCCGAAGCCGAAGATGTTGCGGTATAACAATGCACGAAAAAGCAGATTTCTCTTTGCAGAAGTCTGCTTTTGTCTTTCTATTTTCTGATACTCAATGCGGTGGCGGAATTAAATCAACTTACTTTAACCACAGACTGATTGTTGAAAGAACTATACCTTCTTATCCTTGAAAAGTTAAAATATTATAAATATTGGCTCTTTTTTGGCAGAAAAGTGAAAAACCACTTAATTTTGCAGGCGTAATTAAACCATTTTTTAGATTATGAAACATTTTTTTACCATTCTACTAAGTATTATACTTTTGGGCACAAACCCTGCGTGTACCTTGAAACAAGAAGCCTATGCGGTAATATCGCCAGACAGCACAACGCTCACTTTTTATTACGACAACCTGAAAGCATCTCGTCAAGGCACGGCGTATGAGATAAATGCAGAGGACAGCATACCTAAATGGGTGAAACTTGATGAACACTCTGAGCCAAAGAATCCAAATTTCACGATAGTAGTTTTTGACAAATCGTTTAAAGATGCTCGTCCTTTATCGTGCGCATATTGGTTTGCCGGCTTTAGTTGTCTGACAAAAATAGAAGGCATCAGCAATCTTAACACTTCTAACGTAACGAATATGAGTAACATGTTCGATGGTTGTACAGATCTGAAATCCATTGATGTAAGCAATTTCGACACCTCGAATGTAACGAACATGAACAACATGTTCGATGCGTGCAATAATCTAACAACACTTGATGTGAGAAACTTCGACACATCCAAAGTAACAGATATGAGATATATGTTCTCATCCTGCAAAAGTCTAACAAACCTTGATTTGAGAAATTTCGACACATCAAATGTTAAGGACATG